>CAZPTO010000179.1:0-7230 GCA_964589155.1 uncultured Bacteroidaceae bacterium
GAACGAAGCTTAAAGGCATAATGATGAAGGTTCGCCGAGCACCTTTATAATATAATTGTTCTGCGAGGCAACTGGTCACTTTGACTAAAAACGAAGTTTGTAACTAATTATATCATAGGACTATAAATAAGATATATACTAATGAAAGCTGCATATCTTGTATCATACGGTCAATCCGACTCACTGCAATATGGAGAACTCCCCGGCCCTGTATTGAAAAAAGGTGGTTTACTCATCGAAGTAAAGGCTGTGTCAGTAAACCCGGTCGACTGGAAAACCAGGAAAGGATTGCTCAAGCTCCTGCTGGGCTCAAATTTTCCTATGATCATAGGTTCCGATTTTTCGGGTATTGTTAAAGAAGTTGGACCCGGCGTTGATCATTTCAAGACTGGTGACAGGGTGTACGGCGTCATTCCAGCCTTTTCAAAGATGCCGGGCGCGCTTTCCGAGATCGCACAGGTCCGTCAGAAAGATGCTCGGCGGATGCCCGAATGGCTCTCGTTTGAAGAAGCTGCTTCCTTGCCCATAGCAGCGCTGACAGCAACCAATGGTCTGCGCAGATGCGCTGTTAAGGAAGGCACGAAATTACTTGTAAATGGCGCCACTGGCGGGGTTGGACATTTCGGGGTGCAGGCCGCCAAAGCAGCAGGGGCCCTTGTCACCGCCACGTGCAGTGCATCAAATTTTGAACTTGCAAGGAAACTGGGAGCAGATGAAGTATACAGCTACAGTGGTGAAAATACGATCCCGCCTGGAACACAATTTGATGCCATCCTGGATGCATGGGGTATGATGGAGCGTAAAAAGATCCCGCAGCACCTGAAGCCCGGGGGTACCTATGCATCGCCATTATTAATCCCATGGACAAAGATCCAGGCATTGATAGCGAGGATCCGTTATGGAAGGAAGTTCACCTCCGCCAACATGCGAAAAAAACCGGAGGATTATGATGAACTGGAAGCATTGATGGAACAGCAGCAAGTGAAGCCTGTGATAGAAAATGTATTTCCCCTGGAAAAGGCTTCCGAAGCTTTTGATAAGGCCGAATTTGGCAAACCAAGAGGGAAAGTAATTATTAGGGTTTGAGCAACCCATTTCCCTGTCCGGGAGCAGATATTAGTATTTACCTGAACCAGGCAGGGTCAGATTATCAACGGTAAAGACTGGATGAAGGTCCACAGAATTGCCCCGTTTATTTCAGTACCAACTCAAATCCTGTTTTCTTCATTCTTCGTAAGCCGAACATCACAATTAAAAATGACATGACTGCTGTAAGGGTGATCATACCGGCAACCGGAATGCTGTTTGTAGCCTTTAGTAAACCGATACTTGCCGAGGTCAAACCGGCGATCCCGATCCTGATCATTCCCACCAGGGCAGAAGCAGTACCCAGGTTTTTGCTTATGGGTGCAAGGGCAAGCGCAATGCCGTTGGGGGAAGTAAATCCAATACAAAGCAGAACGAGAAAAAGAAAGACAATGTTGAGATTCATCCCGAACAGATGGTTGATCACTCCTGTAAAATAGATAATTCCAAAAATAAACTGGCTGATCAGTGCAACACGGAAAATTTGCTGACTGCTAAAAGACTTCAACAGCAGGATATTCAGTTGACTACCTCCAATAAATGCTACCGACAGGCCAGCAAAAATATATCCAAATGTTTTTGGGGTAACGTCGAAATGTTCCATAAATATAATCGGAGATCCGGCAACATAAATGAATAGCGAAGAGAAAGACAAAGCGCCTCCAATTGCATAAGTCAGAAACTGCGGATTGAATAAAACATCCCGGTAGTTCCGGACTATCGTACCCATTTTTAAACTAGCATCCTTCGCGGGGACATAGGCGGTTGGAAGTGCAAAACGCACCAGGGACAATAAAAGCAACCCCATGGTGATAAGGAATACAAAAATCCAGTGCCAACTGAACCATTCCATAATACGACTTCCCAGGTAGGGAGCCAAAAGGGGTGAAGCTCCAATGACCAGCACCAGCATTGAGAATATTTTTGAACTTTCTTTGGGAGGAAAAAAATCCCGCACCATGGCCAACGCAGATACTGATGCTACCGATGCCCCAATTGCCTGCAAAAACCGAAATGCAACAAAGGCATTTATATTCCAGGCGGATATGCAGGCAAGACTGGCAAGGATACTCACAAACACACCGAAATAAAGGGGAATCTTCCTGCCAAACCTATCCAACAGCGGTCCATATAGAATTTGTCCGATGGCAAATCCCATAAAAAAGGCTGAAAGTGAATACGTCATCCGGGCGGAAGAGGTGCCAAAATATTCTGCAATATTCGGCATGGCCGGCAGGTATGAATCGACCGAAAAGGGCACATATGCTGCCAAAACCCCCAGGATCAGGATGATTTTAAATCTGCCTTCAACACGTGTCTCTGCTGTGGGCTGTTGAGTGTTGTTCATAGATGAAACAACAAAACGGTGGATTAAATGTTTTCCCGGCCCTTTTTAAAAACAGCAGGGCCAAAATCGATCTCAATCTGTTGCGTGGGTTGCTTCTTTTCAACCTCAAAATTTGACATGGTGGCACCCAACAGCCTTACGCCCTGTTCCCGGACCCTCTCAACAGGCACCAATTCCATTAACGCTGACTTCATCTCCCGGTAATTAAATGGATGTTGTTGTGTTCTGCTTCTCGTGATGGTTGTAAAGTCTGAAAAGCGCAGTTTCAATGTCAGGGTCTTCCCCGATTTTTTCTTTACCTCACAACGCTTCCACATAAGTTCCAATACTTCGTCAAGCCGCCCCTCCACCTGCTCCAAATCATAAAGGTCTGTGTCGTAGGTGCGCTCAGCTCCAATGGATTTGCTTTCCCGGTATGACACTACAGGCCGATTGTCGATTCCCCGAACCACGTCATAAAAATAATTCCCGACCTTTCCGAAGTTACTGACCAGCTGGTTCCGCGGCAATGCTTTCAGATCATGTCCTTTAAATATATTCAACCTGTGCATTTTCTGCGCCGTCTTTTCCCCTACCCCAAAGAACTTTTTGACCTCCAGTTCTTCCAGGAATTGTTCTGCTTCTTCAGGCTTGATTAGATAGAAACCATCGGGTTTATCCATATCCGAGGCGATCTTTGCAAGGAATTTATTGAAGGACACACCGGCAGATGCAACCAGGTCCTCACGATCCCGGATCTCTTTTTTAATTGCCATGGCAATCAGGGAAGCTGAAGGGGGCCCCTTCTTCGGATGTGTCACATCGAGGTAGGCCTCATCCAGCGAAAGGGGTTCCACCAGGTCGGTATATTCATAAAAAATATCCCGGATACTTGCGGAAACCTTTTTATAGACATCAAACCGATGGGGCGTTACAATGAGTTCCGGGCACTTTCTTAAAGCCACCGCAATGGGCATGGCCGAATACACGCCATATTTCCTCGCTTCATAGCTGGCTGCAGCTACTACCGAACGTGGTCCACGGTGACCCACGGCAACCGGCTTCCCCTTGAATCCGGGGAAATCCCTTTGCTCAACCGAAGCAAAGAAAGAGTCCATATCGACATGAATGATCTTTCGCATGCTGAACGTGAAAATCACACGCGCCCGCTAAGAAAGCAGAAATTACTTTTGAAATCAAGGATATTTTGGAATTAGCGCATAGATGATAGTCTTAAGCTGGGTTTTCACTGGGGTATGGGTATGTACAAGACAAGATTATTGCTGGTGGACTGCGAACAAAGATACCTTATTTATCCCGACACGACGACCTGATATGCTCCACTCCTTTGACAAGGTCTTTAAAGTCCAGATCATATTCATCCATAAACCGAAGTGCGATCACTCCACTGGGAAAAAACCATACATAGTTGCCACCATAGCCCAACATATAGGTTACGTCGACTTTACATCCTCCTGCTCTGATATCCGTCGCCCAGAAAGAATGGCGGTAGTGGTTTCCCCGATAATCATTTCCGGTACTGATGCCCTTCCATTCTGTCCTTCCAAGTGCTTCCCTGCATTTTTCCCTGTGCAACAATTGTTGTCCCTTGAAATTCCCTTCCTTTGAAATCAACAGCGCTATCTTGGCTGCTTCATCGAGTGTGGGCCATGCACCGTATCCCAGTATCGGAAGTCCATCCGATCCGTCAGCTTCAATGGTACGCCTCAGGGAAAAATCCTCAGCGCCCAAAGGAACCAGCACATTTTCGTACACCAGGTCCCAATAAGAGATGCCACTACCCTCTTTTTTTTCGACATAGTTCTGCAGGGCATAGGAGAGCACAAACAGGTTGGTGGAGGCATAATTAAATACCTCTCCCGGAGCACCTTCATCATCTCCGAGACCTGCAATTTTTTGAATGGCTTCTTCCGCGGTACGGGCCTTGATGAGCACTTCAAAAAGCAGCGCTCCGCCTTCCCCGCCTTCCGTACCTGTGACCATATTCAAGGTATGTGAAAATGTTACCCCCTGCCACGCGGAGTGATCTGCCAGTGCCGGCACATATTCGGTGATCAGCGCATCAAATATCCCATCACCATACCGTTCGGCAAAATAGAACATAGACAGTGCCCCGGTCATGCTCTTGGTAACAGAATACACAGCATGACGCATCTCATTTGGATAAGGGTAGATGCCATGACGTGTGTTGGGTGGCTGCAGGTAAATCTTTTCGTCCATAATAATTGCTCCAAGGCTTGTCGGGGCATTGGTATACAATGATTTTTCAAAATAATCCGCAATCTCATGATCTGTATCAATTGTCGACAACGGAACAACGGGTAACCTGGCCGATTTGAGACGTTCCCGCTTTTCAGTTACTGAAAGTGTGTTTGGATAGGTATAGGGGATGGTTTCGGCGAAGAGCATCACACGCATATTGCCGACCTGCAGATCATTCAGGTCTGCTGTCTCCTGACTGCATTGCACACAAATATTGCTGACTGAATCATCATTGTAGACAAAGGTGGCCACGCAATTCCTGACCTGCCCGATATAACTGTCGGTTAGGGACAGTGGGAAAGATGCACGGCTCCATCCTTCGTCATGTTCTTCGTACCAGACCGTACCGGTTCCGACGAGCACATTCCAGAGACTGTTTGATGCAAGACCACGCACAAGTACTTCTTTCCGGACGGGGATCAGTTCACCCCCGTGGCTGATAAAATCCAGTGTGATGCCCGGGAAGATATTTTCACCGGGATAATATGCCCTGTCGATGGGAAACTCCATTTCAGTATCATCAAATGAAATGGAACCTGAAAAATGGTGCGCTGCCTTCTGTCCCCAATCAGGTCTGGCGAAATAGCTCATATCGATCAAAGGCAGCACAGATCCATCAAGTAATTGTGAAACGGTCAGTTGGTCACGGGGCTCGGTCAGTATCGTACCGGTCCAAATTTCCGGTTCTTTCTGGCACGATTGAATCATTAAGGCGAAATAGGAAAGGATTATTACTGTTTTCATTGGTATTGGCTTTATTGATTTCACATATTCCAAAAAAATACCATCTGACACATTTTCTGAAGATCACTTCTGACTAACAATCAATTCTCGCCCTGGTTCATTCTTTCAGACACACTCCTGAGCACATCTGCATTATAATACTCCAGTGAATTTCCGCAATGAACGATGATGGTTTCTTCCTCGGGTATATTGTATATATTCTGGCCCAGGTTCCCTGATGCAAAATACTGGTAGCTGGAATCGTTTGTTACATGCCTCCACCACTGGTAGGTGTAGTAGGTTCTGTTACTTCCACTGCCCATCCATGGGGGATAGTGCTCACGGGAGATACTGCGATACTCAGTGTTTCTTTTCTTTCCCTCCTTTGATGATCAGCCAGACCGCCAGCAGCATCTCACCCAGCGTCATGGGAATCATCAGGATCGATACCATCAGATCAACTGTTTGTTCCGAAATGGATGGCACCACTGCGGAAGTATGAACAACCAGGTATCCGACTCCGGCGAAAAGGAGAAGATAACCGAAGATATTCGGGATCCGGGCATTCAGTAGGCTGAGGAATCCCAATCCAAGCAGGTGCAGTCCGAAAATGATCAGGCCCAGCGACCAGATCGTATGAAACGATCCGAATGCATCCAGGACAAGACTTCCCGCCTGTAGCGCATCCATATCCTGCCGATTCATAACCGGTATGAGAAAAAAGAGTCTGCTCAGGGCGACCCCCAGGATGAGGGTGTATACCAAGCGTATGGCAGCCGTAACCAGGGAAAGATTTTTCCGGGTCTCCCTGAAAAAGTAGAACAGTGACACCGTCACCAGCAGATCGGTAATGAAGATGATCAGCCATCCTCCCAGACCGGCAAAAAAGAGCATCCTGTTGTCAGTGAGTCCATTCCATGTAGCTACCGGATCACCTTCCACTTCCACAAGCGGAAACACATAGCCATAGGCAAACATGGCTGCCACGGCCATGATGATGAGTGAGAGACCTGCGACCAAGGCCTGGTTTCTTTTTGAAGTTTTCATACTATCTAATTTTATGATTGAACGATAATGATCACATTTCCCTTTTTATGTCCCTTTTCAACATAGGCATGCGCCTGTTCCACTTTTTCCAGCGGAAACTGCCTGTCAATGAAGGTTTGCAGACCGCTTTCATGGTGTCTGCCCTGGTGACTGAACTCACCATCACTTTGATAAGGATTTCATGCTCACCTGGCATTGGAATATCTACTTCCCGATACTTCAATACTTCTGGAGCGCCATATCCTGTTGCAACAATTGCATTCATTTTCTCTGTTTTCATATGATTGATTTTTTGCTTGTTTCTGAAAACAAAGAAAGTTGTTCCTGACCATGCGGTCGTTCGGGATCACAAGTATGAGGTGTGGAATTATAATTGCGAACGGTTTTCTCCCGGATCTATCCTTTCAGGTATTCACTCGGGGTCATGCCTGTTTCCCTTTTGAAGTAGGTATTGAAGACGGTTTTTGAGTTGAATCCGCTTTCATAGGCCAGTCCGATGAGGGAAAAATGCATATTGGCAGGATCGCCTGCCAGTGTTTTAAAATGTGCTACCCGGTAATGATTGATAAATTCATTGAAATTCTTTTTCAATTTCTGGTTGAGCAGCCAGGACAACTGGTTGGGGTGGATCTCCACCTGACCGGCCAGTCCGCGTAAAGAAAGACCGGGATTCAGATAGGGCTGTTCATTCTGCATATATTCTGACAATCTGCGGACGTATTCCTGAACCGTTTCGCCGTCGAGCGCAGCATTTGACTTTTCAG
>CAZPTO010000180.1:0-7192 GCA_964589155.1 uncultured Bacteroidaceae bacterium
TGCGTCGGTATTAACCAGGGGATCTGCATCGTTTGTCTGTCCCCATGCAACCTGAGCTGCACATACGAGAAGGCAGGTCAGAAGCATATTTTTATAGAATGTAGTATGTTTCACTTTAAATCTTTTTTAATGACATGAAAGACAACATTAATAACCCGGATTCTGTATCAGGTACCCTTTATTTACTTCGTTTTGCTGAAACGGCCAGTGATACATCTGAGGGTACCATGAGCGTACTTCAAAAACATACGGTTCATAGCTGTATTCTGTGCTCGGATCCGGCTGCTTGGTAATTCTGAGTCCCCACATTTCGCCATTCAGTATCGCTTTCCCTGTAACCGGATCTGTTTTATCGGCGATAACCCATCGCATGACATCCCACAGGCGATTATTCTCTGCGTATAATTCTATATCTCTTTCATTCCTTATTTTCTGTCTGAATTCTTCCTGGGTTAGTCCCGGGGGAAAGTCGGGCATACCGGCGCGTGCACGGATTTTATTTACTGCTGCGTAGGCTTCAGGCACTGGTCCCTGCGCTTCATTTAGTGCTTCAGCTTTGATCAGATAGGCTTCAGCCAGGCGGAGTATGTTCCAGATAGGCCATCCACCCACACCGGTTCTCATCTCAGGTGGTACCATTTTCCGTTGCCAGTATCCAGTCTTATTACCGAGCAGTGGCGGCTGGTTATCAGCAACTCCGCCTTCATATAATGCAAGGTTGGGAAAATCCTGGTTCCAGTAAGAGCCTACATAAGCTACAGACTGCACAAAACGAGGATCAAGCTCTGCTAAAAGTTCCGCCAGGTTATTACCGCCGGTCTGACTCCAGGTTTGCGGTGTGCCATCGCGCTTTTCGTATTTCTCAACCCAGTTTTGGTTGGTCATTGCGCCACCCTGTGCTTGATAGAAGTTGTTCATTCCTTTCCATAGGGTATGTCCTGCCCCAACCTGACCGATATTTTTAGCCGCAAAGATTGATTCTTCATTATCTGCTTCATGCCATGCGTCATAATAATTCTGCACTACACCCCACTCAGGGTGAACTTCCCTGTCATCTATGAGCTTCTTTCCTCCGGAAGGGGCCCAGTCGATAACAGCCTGAGCAGCATCTGCTGCCAGCTGCCAGCGATTCACATCGTAGTTGCCGTAGCAGATCAATTCATTGTGGTCGGGCAGTGGGACAACCGGGTCGCCAGTATTGCTTAAGGGACTTGCGGCATATAAAAGTGTCTTTGCCTTGAGCAGCAGTGCGGCACCTTTTGTTGCCCTTCCAATATCTTCAGATGGCCATGTGTCGGGCAGAAGTAAAGCGGCAGTGTCACACTGGGCGACAATGAAATTTACAGTTTCCTCTACGCTGCTTCTGGGGATTCTTATGGCATCCGGATTCTCAATTGTGGCACCAAGGCGCTTATCAATAATAGGTACACCTCCATAAATTTTAAACATGTCGAAGTAGCATAATGCCCTGATAAATATGGCCTGACCAGCTGCCTGATCTTTCCATTCTGCTGTAACGTCCGGAACATCATGCACCCTGTCCAGGAATATGCCGATTTTTCGGAGGGATACAAATCGTCCCCGCCATCTTCCCCTGTTTTCATGTGAACCGGAGGTGGGGTTGAGCCCTCCTGCATTAAACTGATGGGAGTAATACCAGGATGCTACATTTTCGCCTTCGTCAGTCCATGATGAGAATGGTGTATCCCTTCTTCCGTTCCAGTCATCCCACGTCGGATAACCAGTTTCCACACCAGTTGCATAGATGGAGGTGAGAAAAGTCTCAGCGTTTATTCTAGTGGAGAAAATAGTATCCTCTGTAACATCCACTCCCGGTGGTTTCTCCAGATAATCTCCAAACATATCCTCACAGGAATGAGGAATCAGGAAAACAACAGTGAAAATACCAACGGGTAATATCAGATTTCTCAGGGTCTTCATATAGTTATGTTTAGAAAGAAACATGTATACCTAAATTAACAGTTCTCGTTATCGGGTAATACCCGTAGTTACTACCGGACGTAAATTGTTCAGGATCATCGCCAGGCCAGAGGTTATCCCATGTAAGCAGGTTATGTCCATTCAGGAAGATGCGCGCAGAACTGATGTTCGCCTTTAGCAATGACTCACTTGTGAATTTATAGCTCAGCTCCACATTTTTGAGTCGTACATAGCGTGAATTCTGAATCCACCATGAGGATGACTGATAGCTGTATACCTGAATACCGTCTGCCGACAGATGCGGAAATTCAATAGGATCACCGTTTGCATATCTTTCCGGCGTCCAGGAGTGGTCATTGATGTATTGTGTAATGGCAGATTCCCAGGCGAAAGGCCTGTACATTCTGGCACCTGCATACCTGCTTACGCGGTCTGCTCCCTGGAAAAGGACAGACAATCCAAAGCCTTTATAATTCGCACCAAATGATAACCCGAAAATTACCTCAGGAAATGAAGAGTAACCCAAAGGTACCTGGTCATCCTGGTCAATAATCCCATCACCATTTACATCCTTATATTTAAGATCTCCGGGCATAATCCTGTTCCCCTGGGTCTGGGCTACAGGCCTGTATGCATCATTTACCTCTTCCCAAGAATTGTAAAAACCCTGCGCTATTAGTCCGAAGAATTGCCCGGCAGACTGTCCGGTGCGGTTCTGGTAGGTAAAAGGCCGCTGTACCTCATCCTGAAAAAGTACGGTGTTTTGTGCAAATGTATACACGCCGTTTACCCAATAGCTGAGATCATTATTTCTGTCCCTGAAAGTAAATTCCAGCTCAAAGCCTTCATTTTCCATCTCTCCCCAGTTCTGTGGAGCAAGTTCTGCTGCAAGAATATTTGGAATAGTCTGGGGGAACGCCAGGATATTGTCGCGATACTCATAGAAATAGTCACCGGAAATATTGAGTTTGCTCGAAAACAGGGTGAGATCTACTCCGAGATTGGTTTTCTGGGCGCGCTCCCATGTCAGGTTGGGATTCCCATTTGTTCCTTCAAATGACCCTTGGTATTGCTGCCATGTGGAACCAGGAATACCAAAGTAATAGAATTGAGCTTCTTTATCATTAGCTACAATTTCATCAAATATATAAGAGGTTGGTCTGTATAAAAATCTTTCAGCGCCAATCCTGTCATTTCCAACCTCACCATAGGTTGCCCTGATTTTAATGTAGGTAATAAAGTTGTTCCTAGGGAAGAAAGGTTCTTCTGTTACAATCCAGCCAAGGGAGTAGGCGGGGAATAATCCAAATCGCTGGCCAACGGCAAAATTTTCAGTACCATTGTACCCTATATTGAATTCAGCAAGATAGCGCAAGCCATAATTATAGGTAACCCTTCCGACCAGTCCCTGGTGTCCGTTAGGAATTACAAAAGCAAGATTGGGATCATACAATTTAGACTGGTTGTATAATAAAAGCCCTCCTACATTGTGATTTCCAAAACTCCTGTTGTAATCGAAGCCTGCTTCCAGATAATTCTTCCTGAGCTTCCCTGATCTTTCCCAGTAGCCAAAAGGCTGATCATCATTCTGACTGGCATATAGTATGGTTCCGTCCTCTAAACGCAGGGGTTTGTAAGTCTGTACATTTTTGCTGTAATTCTTGGTATCACTGGCCCTGTTCCAGTAAGAAACAGTAGTATGGATTTTTAAACCTTCTGTTATGAAATCCAGATCGTAATCAAACCGGAGAGATGTGGTCAGATAATTATTCAGGAATAACCGATATCCCGAACCAAGGAACCTTTCCAAAATATCACCTCCGTAAATATCATATACATTTACAATTTTGCCATCGACAATACCGGGAGAAGGCCATGGAGGCATGTTAAATACCTTATCAAGCAAGTAACCGGTGTCAAGTCCTTTTTTACGATCGATCTGTTCAGCAATTTGCAAACTTGCAGTAAGTCTTTTTGTAATGTTAAAATCAAAGTTTGAACGCAGGTTGTAACGCTTGTAGGTATGCTGAGCGTTAAAACCAGGAGCCAGTGAAGTCAGATCGTCATTAAACCCTGCTTCCTGGAAAAAATAACCTGCAGAAACAAAATATTTCATCAGTTTTGTTCCCCCTGATATATTTACATTATGATTGGTCTGCAATGCATTTTTCTTGAAAAACAGGTCCATCCAGTCCACATCGGGATGAAATATCGGATCCTCTCCTGTCCTGAAAAGTTCAATATCCTCTTCAGTGAATTTTGGGATATAGGTGCCCGTAGTATAGGAATTGTACCTGAGTGCCTCATTATAGGCGAGGGCGTAGGGATAACTGGGTGTATTTTCTTTCAATGCAGTCATCGTGTTAACCCCGACATTGGAGGAGATACTCAGTTTTGGTCGCCCGAGCTCTCCTCTTTTGGTTGTAATAATAATTACACCATTTGCACCCCTTACACCATATACTGCTGTGGCTGATGCATCCTTAAGGACAGTGATGTTTTCAATTTCGTTGGGATCGAGGTTGTCATAATTCCTGGCCTCAATACCATCTATCATAATAAGCGGCTCGGCAGAACCGGAAAAAGTACCCTGACCACGAATTCGCAGGGTAGTTGAACTTTCGCCTGGCTCGCCTTCCCGCTGAACGGTCAGAAGTCCGGTCATTCTGCCTACCAGCGCATTACTGATGTTGGCCTGCGGTGCCTGGGTTATCACATCGGCATTAATTTCCGATACAGAACCGGTTATCGTAGCCTTTTTCTGTGTGCCGTAACCGACTACCACCAATTCTTCAAGACCCATGGCATCAACTTCCAGAGCAATATCAATGATAGTTCGTCCTTCGATAGCCACCGTCTGGGATATCATTCCCACGTACTGGAATACCAGTTCATCTGCCCCGGCCGGTACCAAAACCGAGTAGGTTCCATCTTCCGTGGAAATCGTACCTACTGGCGTACCAGGCACGGCTACTGTTGCGCCCGGCAAAGGAGAACCATCAGCTGCAGAACTTACTGTTCCTGTAATGGTTGTCTGTCCGAACAGACTCTGCGATCCACAGAGGAATATACAAATTAGGATAAGTGCGCACTTTCTCATGTAAGTTATGATTAGATTTATTGACCAGGTTCAGGCTCCATATTATGTATAATGATTTCTCTCAATGTCTGAAATCAAACATTGATTATGTAATTATTTGGTGAAAGCGTATTCAGAAGAAAGCATGGTGAAATTATGAAATGTATTTTGTAGGCCAGGCATAGTTGTTTAGTTTAAGTTTGATCGTAGTAGTTGCCTTAAATGGATGCTGAAACAGTTGATGTAAACTTATGGATGATTTCTTTATAAGTATAAACCATATGTAACATTTTTAAGCGGCAATGTAACATGCCCCATTACCTGCCTTTTCCTCATCACGTTTTTTAACTCTTCAAAAATGGCAGAAGTCTACTTATTGTAACAATAATTGATGCTATTTTGACAGATTAGCAGAGTAATGAGGAATTTGTACCATTGATTTATATATTTACAATACCATGGTTAGGCATGCACTATCTATAGAAATTATGACCACAAAAAGATATTTCCTTAAATATTTTTTCCTCCCCCTGATGTTCATTTCGCTAAGCAGCATCGAGGGCAGCGCACAATTTGTATTTAAAAGTCTTACAGTTAACGACGGACTTTCCCAACACGATGTAAGCGTTATTTTACAAGATAGTTATGGCTATATTTGGATTGGCACGTATGATGGATTGAATCGTTTTGATGGGTATAATATTGAAAACTTCTCTTCTCTGACCAACAACCCGGAGAGTCTTTCAGGGAACCGCATCACATCTCTTTTTGAAGATTCGAAGAAGCGATTATGGATCGGAACAGATGGGGAAGGATTAAATTACTATGATCTGCGAACAGAACGTTTTGTGCGTGTGCAAACTGAAAAGGACTATGAAGTTATCAATGATGTGATCGAAGACAGTAAAGGGAACATCCTGGTAGCAACTTCAAGTGGTTTATTGAAAATAGAACAAAATGACAGTATTCCTGAGCTGATGAATTCACCCTTAACAGGATATATCATTGAGAAGATGACTTCAACCACTTCAGGGATCTATTTTGCAACAAACAGTGGAATCTGGAGAATGAAAGATGATCTCATTAACCAGGTTGAATTGAATGAAGACCGTTATATCATAACCATAACATCTGACAAAAATGGTAAAGTATGGGCCGGAGGCTTTGGCTTTATATTGTGTATCACGGTTAGCGGAGATGATTTTGATTTGAGAAAATTGGATATTGAAGGTAATCCTGAAGTAATTTCATTAATTGCATCAAATGATGACGTTGTTTGGGCAGGAACTCTTAATCAGGGATTATATAAAGTAGATGGATCTGATGTAAGGATTGTTGAAAATTTGAGTGAAAATAATATTTACAGTGACTATTTAGGTAACAGCATTCCTTCCTTGTATTGCGATAATTCAAACACGATCTGGATTGCAAACAGAAAAGGGGTTTCCTATGCTTCGTTACTGCCCAGTAATTTCAGAAAGATCCCCTTGAAGCTGGATCCCTCTTCTTCTCAGAATATTCAGGCGTTATTGTATCATAAAAATCATATTTACCTGGGACTGCAGGCAGGTGATTGCTACCTTTATAATGTTGCAAGCCAGCAAACTGTAAGACTGGAATTGCCGAATAATATTTTCCCTATTAAGTTTTATAACTTCGATGATAACATTTACCTCACAAGTAATCGAGGTGTATTTTATGCTGCAGAAAAGAGCAGGTATTTTAATCCTCTGTCAAATTTCCCCGACCAGTTTCAGAATGTCTTTTCCATGTGTCGCGACCACCTTGGAAATTTTTATTACGGGACTTATACAGGGCTGATTATCCAGACAAAAGCAGGAATTGGTTGGGCACACAACCTTTATGAACAGACTAAGCTGCTCCAGAACAAGCGCGTTTTTACGCTGTACTTCGATCAATCATCAATGAGCATTTGGGTGGGAACCATTTCAGAGGGTATATACAAGATTAACCTTAACAAACAAGGGGAAGTAAGGTCTGTAGAGCTATATGATCGATCGATGGCTAATGATTATCATATCCCCAACAATGCAATCTGGTGCTTCTATATGGATCGGGAAGAAAACTTGTGGGCTGGCACCGATGCGGGTTTAATATTGAAGAAGAAGGGGACGAATGTATTCACTCATATATCAACAGAGGGAATAATTG
>CAZPTO010000181.1:0-7154 GCA_964589155.1 uncultured Bacteroidaceae bacterium
CCAACAGGTTCCGGACCAGCCCGGGAGTGGAGATCTCTGCATGCCACTGGACGCTGTAGATGGGACGTTCTGCATGCCGCATCGCCTGCACCCTGCATTTATCTGAGCGTGCCAGCAGGATGAAATCATCCGGCAACGAGATTGCGTCATAATGTTGTTGCAATACGTGGATCTCATCATTAAATCCGGTAAACAGCGGGTCCCAGGTCTGTATCCGTATGGGTGTGATTCCCTCTTCTGCCTCTGCATCCCTGATGAGCCGACTGCCAAATATATTTCCGATGAACTGGTGTCCGGCACATATTCCGAGTACCGGCATCTGTGCCGTTCTGAGCCACTCGAAGCTTTTAACGCGCTCCTGAAAATTTGCATTGTTCCCCATGGGTGAGGCACTGATGATTACGGCGCTATAGTGGTCGATTTCAATTGCCCCTGAAAATTCACGCCATTCGCGTACCTCCGGCAGGTGTTCACTGGCTTCTGATTCCCGCTCCATTTTCCCGGTCGCATATACGATCGGGTCAACATACATCCTTTCCTCAGGTTCAGCGCTGTTAATAATGAGAATACTCATGAATAAATTGCAATTGGTATCATTACAACTTGCAAGTTAAAAAAATTAATGCTTTGACCCTTTTTCTGAGCACAACTCTTAGTTTTATTCTATGCATTGATTCGTCGATTGACTTCGCCTCCGGAATTTCGTAACTTGTACAAAACCCCAAATCCAAGGCATCATGGAAAATTATTTCATTTGTCCCCATTGCCGCGGGCATCTCAAGGTAGGGGACCGGATCATATTCAGGGTCCGCAATCGGAAAAAAAAATGCGGACTCCTGCTGCTCTCCCCGCTGATCGGCAACTACGACAGCGTGAAACACCCTAAGTTTGAATACAAGGAGGGAGAACCCCTTGATTTCTATTGTCCGCTATGCGGACATATCCTGAGTACATCGATTGACGAGAACCTGATTTTCGTAGTCATGATCGATGACCAGGGAGTAGAGCACAATATATATTTCTCCAGGATTGTGGGAGAAGAGAGCACCTACAAGGTGACGGGTGACCGGGTAATGGCCACTGGTGAACAATCTGGCAAGTACACCTATTTCAGCATGTCGGACCGGTTCAGGCAGTTCCTGAAGCGGTAATGATCAGATGCGTTCGATTTTCTTCTCTGCAGGATTCCACCGGGTCCTGCAGTTCTCCCGGTAGGAGATGTCTGCCATGGCGAGGGTCACCGCTTCGGGATAGGCCTTCTCGATACCCGATGAAGGGGTCCCTCCGTCGCGGATGCAATCGATCCACTCCCTCAGGTGCAGGTGGTTGGGATCCCACTCTTTTCCCCCGATATTCGTGGAAACGAGTCCGCGAGAGGCATAGTACTGGACGGATGCCGAGGTGACTGCATCCACTGCTGAATCAATCGAGGATCCCTGTCGTATCTCGATCATAGGCCGCGAAGGATCCACCAGTCCTTTATCCAACAGGTCTGCATACTTGTCCGAATTCCGGTCAGGTGTCAGGGTCAGTTCACCCCCGAAGGTCATGGAGGCATCTTTTCCATACACAGTTCGCGGCCTGTTTTTGGATGAAGTAAGGTTGGCGCTGTAGGTAAGGCTGTATCCTTTATCCGGAAATTCAAAGTTGGTATGGAGCACATCAGGCATCTGCCCGTAATAATCGGTATAATAGTACTGGCCACCAGTTGCTGCAACTGTTTCCGGAATGCCGACATCCAACAACTGGTTGACCGCGTCGTATTCATGCGAGAACAACTGACCATAAAGTCCTGTATCATAGTCAAAAAAGCGTGCCCAGCCATAATACCTTTCTATGCTGAAGGGGACGTCGGGCGCCTTGCCCAGCCATTGTTTCCAGTCGATACTCTTGGTATCTCCGGGCTTGGGTTTGCCATTGTTGTAAAGATGGCGGATCCAGGCTCCGGTTACGGAGTTGCGGTTGGTGGTGGTTTCCAGGTGTGATATATCTCCCAGCATACCTCGCCGGACAATCTCCCTGGCCTGCTGGAACGCGGTGGTCTGCATGTACTGGTGCCCATGCTGAAAGACCACATTGCTGTTTTTCACTGCAGCATAGAGCGGTTCGATTTCATCTTCCCTGTGGATGACAGCTTTCTCGCAATAGACGTGCTTGCCTGCTTTCACGGCATCAATGGTCATCCTGGCATGGTGGTGGTCCGGGGTGGAAATGATCACTGCATCGATCTCCGGATCAGCAAGCATATCCTGGTACCGGAGGTATCTTTTCACACCATGTTTTTTGGCTATCTCACCTCCTGTGAAGATATCGTATTTTGCAGCCTCCAACCCTTCTTCAGCATGTCGGTCGTAGACATCACAAATCCCTGTAATGGCAATATCCGTATTGCCAAACTCCAGCAGGGTTTCCAACCGGGCTTTTGACAGGGATGCATCATCCTTCAGTTCCTTTTCCATTTTTTCTCTGGGCATAAATCCCAGCGATTCAGCTAGTTGACCGCCACGCACACCAAAGCCAATAATCCCGATCCTGATCAGGTCGCCACCGCTCTCTTTCACAGGCTTCACAACATCCGGCAGGTCTTCGAGCCCCAGTTCTTTCACGATCTGTTTCCTGGCATTGGTTTTATCGTCATATTCCAGCTTCCTGAGTACCTGTACACCAAAAAAACCAAGTACAGGAACTCCTGCCAGTGCTTTCAGCATGTTCCTTCTTCCGAGGCCGGATTGATTATTGTCCCCGGAGGTGCCGCTGTCCTTACTCCCCTGAGAAGGCGTGCTTCCACCTTGTTGTTCATTTCCGGTGGCCTCTTCCGGATTTTTTTCTGCCCCGCGGGCATGGTTCGATTGTTTCTCTTTGTCAGAGTTATCTCCAGGTTGTTTTGTATTGTCTTTTTCTGCCGACATAGGATTATTTCTTGTGTTTTGTGTTTGCGATCAGCATATCCAGTCCGTACCTCCTGGCTACCGGGGATACGGCGATCAACAACAGGGTCACTGCCTCGATCAGGTTTTTATTGACCAGCAGGTAATTTCCCTCCAGCGAAGCGAATCCGGCACCTATAAACGGTGGATTGAACAGGTAATATAACATGAGCAAAACTGTTCCTGCAATGGCAGCAGGCCGGGTAAAAAGTCCAAGTACAAGCCCCAGTCCAATGGCGGTAAGACCCCAGGCATTCAGGGCATCCACTGTATTCAATGCTCCCGGATTGGTAACGATCCAGTCTGCAAATCCCGAAAAGATCCAGTTCGATTGTGCAAGGAATGCGATTGAGGACCATTCGGGATGCACAAGTTTGTATATGCCTTCATACAGCAGGTGCCACCCGATGAGAAAACGCAAGGTGATAATGATGCCAGTCTGCCACTTGGTAAGAAAATGCTGATTATCCATAATAGTATTGTTGAGCGGGTGAAAATACTGAATTTGAATGAAAATTTAAAGCACTTGACAAAGATATCTTTTTCGAGGATGGGTCAGATGAATGACTATATATTGCGGGTATTCAGGACTGACCGGTTCCTCCGGCATTCCTTCCCTTTTAATTTCAAGGTTTTTGCAAAATCACCGAATAATCAGATATTTGTGATGAACAATTGCGATAGAACTGTATTAAGGAGTGCAACGCACGATGAACTTATGCCAAAAACGGGAAAATATAATCTGACCGAATGGGTGGAAATCTATACCGATGATCTTTATTCCTGGGCCCTTCACAAGGTATCGGATGCAGAACTTGCCAGTGACCTGGTGCAGGATACCTTCCTGGCAGCAGCAGAAAAGCTTGAAAAATTCAAAGGAGACAGCACGCCAAAAACCTGGCTGTACTCCATACTTAATCATAAAATTATTGATCATTACCGGAAAAAGGTCCGCCAGCCGGTGAAGGTGGAGAACCAGGTTTTTTCCACTTTTTTCGATGAGGGAGGGGATTGGAAAAGGGAACAGCGCCCTCAGAAATGGGGGGAGGAAGAGGAGGAGCACCTGCTTGATGACCTGGAATTCAGGGAGGTGTTGAAAGAATGCCTGGAGGCACTTCCGGAGAAGTGGAATACATGTGTGAAGCTGAAATACCTGATGAATAAAAATGGTGATGCAATTTGTCAGGAGCTGGATATTACCCCTACTAATTTTTGGCAGATCGTTCACAGGGCGAAACTGCAATTAAGAAATTGCGTGGAAGAAAACTGGTTTAAATAGAAAGTAAATCAGTTATAAATATGAGCTACTGTTACAATCAGTAGAAAAAGAGAATTGATATAGATGAAACAAATAATGCATACCCTGTTCTTATCATGCCTTAAAGCGACTGAGCTGATTGAGAAGAAGATCCATTTCAGGTTGTCGGCAAAGGAAAGGCTGCAGCTTAAAATGCATAAAATGATGTGCGATGCCTGTTCGAGTTACGAGAAGCAGAGTGTTTTTCTTGAGAAGGGGATTTCACTGAGTGAAAAGAAAGAATTTTCCCCGGAGGACCTTCAGCAACTCAAACTGGCCATCAACGAGAAGCTCTCGGAAATGAAATAGTCACGCATTAAATACAATAATAGTCTGATTGGCAAAGCCATGCCGGATCAGGTCCTGGTAAAAATAGTTTGTCCCACACGCTCAATATGCTGAACAAGCCCCGTACTATTACAAACTCATTCAGCTTTTTCACTTCTGACAACTGCACTCCTCTCTGGAGATTGGAAAATGCTTTTCTGAAGTTTTCGAAACGCTGTTGCCACCTTATATCTTCAGTATCCATAATCGATCATCTGTTTAGGTTCTTTGCAAGATCACAACCTTATTTTTCTGAATTGAGATGCAAATTACAAATTTAGATGAATATTCCGGTACCATATCCCGCCTCAAATCTGCTGAATTTTTATAACAGGTTGTAAGGTTTTAGCTTTCCATCGACTGTATATTCAAAAAATAATGCTTATGCACAGGTTATTATTTCTAACCGGATTACTATTTATTGTATCGCTGGCAGCAGGTCAGGATGAACAGGTAAATCAACTGCATTCTTCGACGCTTCATTCGGTACTTAAAAACGACCGGGTGACACTGATCGATGTCCGCACCCGTTCAGAATATGCCAATGGACATATTGAGGATGCAGGTCAGCTGAATTACTACGCGCTGGATTTCAGGAAAAAGCTATTGCTGCTTCCCAGGGATAAGCCGGTGTATTTATATTGCAATACCGGTTACCGTAGTCAGCGTGCCGCTGAGATCCTGGTGAAAAACGGGTATGAAAACGTGTACAATCTTGAACGCGGGATCATGGAATGGGAACTGCTCGACCTGGCCGTGGTGGTGGAACCGGATGCCCGTCCGGATACCAAACACAAAATGGAATCTGATGAATATTTTGCCCTGTTGGAATCTGAACGGCCCGTTTTTATTGACTTCTATGCACCGTGGTGCGGGCCCTGCAGGCAGATGATGCCCATGATCGACAGTCTGAAAACCGCCTATGCAGGGAAAATTGATGTGGTGAAGATCAATGCAGATGCCAGTAAAAGACTGGTAAAGGAGCTGCAGATTGGCAGTGTGCCCTATTTCAGGATGTTTCATGATGGCGAGGAGGTCTTTACCCATTCAGGATTGCTTACCCGGGAGAAGGTGACAGGTGTATTTGATCGTTTGCTGTAATTAAAACTTTGTGTGATGTTCCGAACCCTGCTTCCTTTTGTTCTGGGAATTAAATGCCTGGCCCTCTTTTCCCAGGAGACCACCACAGGTTCAGATACCCTTAGTAACAGCGCGCCTGTCAGGTCAGCAAAGTCATTTGCCTGGGGAGGGACACCGGTGTTATCCTATGATTCCGATTTGGGATTGCGTTACGGGGCCGTGATCAATTTTTTTGATTACAGTGAAAAAGATTTGCTGCCCGATTATGTGCAGCATATCAGGCTCAGGCTATACAACAGCACCAAAGGAACTTCAAATTACTCTGTGCTGTACGATACGGAACGGCTGATGCCCCGGTCGGTGTTTACTTTCGAGGCATCCTATATCGAGGACATCGCCCTGGATTTTTATGGGTTCAATGGGTTGAATACCGTTTATTACCCTGGGTTTACTGATCCTGAACATGCAACATACATCAATAAGTACTTCTATTCCCACCACCGGAAACTCTTGCGCGTTCGGGCCCTGGTTCAAAAACATCTTACCTCCAGGGCGTTTCGTTTTTTTACCGGGGTGGAATACAACCGGTACGCAATGAGTGACATTGACTATCAGCGTTTTGATATTCCGGATGACCCGCATGGGAACAGCGCCGAACCAACCACTTTATATAAAAAGTATCTCGACTGGGGGGTCATTCCGGCAGAAGAGCAAGGCGGAGGTGATTTGCTGACCTTTTCTTCCGGAATTATTTATGATACACGCCAGGGCAAGATCCATTGCAAGGGTGGAACCTGGTTTGAGAGCTATTTCATCATTTCCCCACCTGAAGTCAGCAGTTCGTTTTTTATCAGGCAGGTGACTACATTGCGTCAGTATATTCCGGTTCCTGCTGTCGGGGCAATTGTTGCTTACCGACTGAGCAGTCAGCAAAAGCTGGCCGGTACCATTCCCTTCTATGCCCTGCCGGTGTTTCATTCAAGTCTTGAAAATCATGATGGTCCGGGTGGTGCCTTTACATTGCGGGGCATCAACAGGAACCGCATTGCTGCAGACGGCTATCTACTCGGGAATATTGAATTCAGGAAAAGCCTGTTTTCATTCAGGTTGCTTAACATCGACTGGCATACAGAGGCGCTGTTGTTTAGCGATGTGGGGATGATCACCGGTGCGTATGGGTTTGTTGATAGTGGGATTCCGTCAGCATACCGCGGCGAACTGTTCCGGGAGGTGCGGCAGCGGCCACATGCCACTGTGGGGGCAGGATTATATTTCATTTACAATGCCAACAACGTGATCTCGGTCAATTATGGATTTTCTGCAGACAGTCAGCTGGGAACACGGGGACTCTATATTGGCTCAGCGTTCCTGTTCTGAATTGTGAGACAGTTGGTAAAAAACCATCGACAGCTACAGTGATGAAGAGATGAAGAAATTAGCTAAATTTGTTGTAAATGTTGAAATACAGGATTGACATGGCCTATCAGAACATAGAAAATTACGGGATGATCGGGAACATGCGG
>CAZPTO010000182.1:0-7126 GCA_964589155.1 uncultured Bacteroidaceae bacterium
ACTGATGTGTACATTCAGTGCGAAAATATAAGCCACCGCAGAAGCATTGTCGCCTGTTGTTTCGCTATTGCATTCAATCCAACCTACGGAAGAATCTCCTGCATCATCCAGCGGTGATGTCGACATCTGGTAGGAAGCTCTAAAAGACCTTATCCGGGGGTAAAGGTCTGCATTGGCAATGACTTCATCCGCTTCAATAAGATGACTCACCTTTTTTACCATATTGGACTGTCCTCCTGCAAACCATACATCCCCCACAAGGACATTGTCAAGCAGGATATTACTTTCCGGTGTGTCTTCAATTTGAATATTGATTGAGCAGGGCTTTGATGTCGCCTCGCGGGCAGGGAAGGTCAGTTCCCATCTTCCTGTGGTTCCTGTCTCCACTGTATCCCGACTGACAATTCCGTTTCCTTCGAATGTACCAACGATGCTGGCACCTTTTTCAGCCCATCCCCAGAGCCTGACAGGAACATTTCTCTGTACAACCATGTTCGGGGTGATGAAGCGGGGCAACACAATAATGTTTCCTGAAGCCACACCGGGAGCGGCTGTGAGCGCAATATCGTCGAGCATGGTTCGCGGTGTAGTGGAAATGCCTTCGTAGCTGAAACGGATCATTATTGGCCTGGGCTCGTCGATCACCAGTGTCTGAAGAGCAAGGGTATCTGCCTTATCCTCCCCGGTGTAGGAAGGAATGCGTCCGTCTGCAGGTGTGTATGTTTCCAGGACAGTCCAGTTTGCACCTCGGTCTGTACTGATGGATACAAGCAATGACTCATCATCAGTCCTGGAAAATTTTGCTGCAAACGTAAGGGTGCCTGCAGAAGAAAACACAGGGCTTTCGAGATAACCCTTTCCCTGGTTGCTGCTATTATAAATTCTGAAACCATTGATTCCGGGGTACAGTCCATAATCGCCGGCTGAATTGGTTGCATATATTCCTCCTCCGGCAGACCAGCCATCAGGACGAGCACTTTCCCTGCCAATGAAACCAATTTTGCAATAATAAGTTGATCTTGCCACGGCCACCTTGTATGTAGATGATGTGCTGGCATCGGCTGAAGTAACGGTAAACTGAATTGTATCTGAAGCGCCGGGCTCCGGATCCGGTTGAGAGGCAATAACCACAGAAGCATCCGGGTGAAGGGGTTCTACGGTAATGCTGACGGGATCTCCAAGTGAAATGGAGTCCTGCGCTATGTATATCATCGAGCCGGGTGCTGTTTCAGAGAAGGTGATCGGTACCTGGGAAACTGTGTTACAGGAAGCTTCAATGGACAGAACACCTGTGTTGTCGAGCGGAATATTCTTCTTACTTAATGAAACATTGTCAAGGACAAACGGATAATCACCGTTGTCTCCTCCTGCGTTGACACTTTCAAACTTAATCATGACAGCAGTTTGCTCCACATTTATGGAGAGAGTCTCGGTGACCATCTTGTCAGGAGCAGCCTCCAGATCGGTGAAGGATTTGGTCCATATTTGTGTCCAGGTAGCACCATCGTCATCACTCGTATAAATATTGAAATCGGCACCGGCGGTTGCTGATGAAGCCATCAGTGAAAAAGCCAGTTCTCCTGCCCAGCTGTAGGAATTCAGCGTTGTAAGCGTCGAAATGGAATCCCTGAACTTGGCGCCTCTTCCCTCCACACCCCCGGATGTGGATGCCACACCTTCCCCGCCTGTTATCCAGCCCGGGAAATCGTCACTCGCACCATTCTCAAAATCTTCCTGAAAATAATACTCCTGTGCGGTGACAGAAATCGCCGGGATTACTAAAAAAGTTAAAGTGATGATCAGTATTGAAAACGTCTTCATAATCATAGCTCTTGTATATTATTTTAGTTCATTGCAGTTCATCCATTATCCTAATTGATTTCAACTATTGTAAAAATAGAGCGATTTCATCTGATAATTTTGTTCCATTGTTTCAAAACTTTCGCATACATGTATCAATTTGTCACAAATGCGTTTCTTTGGAACAATTGTGATAAGGTATGCTGATGTTATGGGTTCATAAATAAATGGATCGACTGGGTACCCTTCTTATCGTGCCGGGGATGTTCCGGGAGACGCCGCAGGAAAACAATAATTTAAAAAGTCCTAACAAATTTAACCACCCGGGATCCAAAGTCACCTTGTGCTTTTAGCAGGTATATGCCTTCCGTGAAATGCTCAATATTAAATGTTACATTACACCCTGCACCATTGCGAGAAAGCATCATCTGTCCGGATAAACTGTAAATCGTCAATTGATCAATCCTTCCGAGGGAGGTTTCTATGCTTAACATATTTTTCGCCGGGTTTGGATAGATCTTCAGCTTAAAATCTTTGCTATAACCGGGTATGGAGCTTTGCGTATCTGCTATAATTAAAACAAGCTCCGGGTGGTGATCTGCTGCCTCCCTGCTATTAAAATAGATATTTTCATTTGCTGCTGCCTGATCCTGCAGGCAAACTGAAACCACACTGTCTTCGTTCATCTGCGCCCTAAAGTAATCTGTAATATCCCACTCATACCATGTATTTCCGGAGTTAATTTCCATCGAAGAAATTTCATTTTGAGGAGCAGGAGCATTTTTCCATGTCACCCCGGTTTCAGTCCAGTTATCATCGATCGCAGTACAAACAATTTCGCAATACGCTGCTTTATTCGCATAAAGTCTGAGATAAGCCTTTCGTATATCCATCTCCGATAAATCCTCTCCATGTAAATCAATTTTAACCAGCGTTTTACGGAAGAAATCTTCAACACTCCCTCTCTTGATGACAAGATTTGCATCAGTTCCGTAATTAATTTCCGATGACGCACCTCCGCGAACATATGCATCTGAAGAGACAGGAAAGGTTTTTTCTGCCAGGTCACCGGAAAGGGATAAATCCACTGAGAGCAGGTTGGACCATGCGGATGATCCGATGTCATTTACAGCTTTTAACCGGTACAGGTATTTTAAAGGTTTGAGGTCCGGATCTTCATCCCTGTATGAAACGGAATTTTCAGCAAGCTGCGCAATCTGTTGAAAGGTTTCACCTCCATCCGATGACCTTTCCAGCACATATCCCCCCTCATCCATGGCGATATCGAGCCAAGTCAAATCCACATAACCGGAAGTCTGTGAATATTGATAGGAGGGAGCCGCTAATTTCCCTGGAGTGTCGGGACCGATACCGTAGGTTAACCGTTCTGACAGTTGCGCTTCATACAACGAGGTTATCTCTGAAGTTTTCCCGGTTCCCTCGATATATCCTGCCGGGTGACTGAAAGGACCTTTGTTGTTGACCGTAGCATCACATGCAATGGCATAATTTTGCCCGATGGGTGGTTTTTGAATGACGATCTGGTTATCGGGAGCTGAAATATTCCAGGCTACCTGGTTGGTTCCTGTCCAGCCATGGCCGGTTCCATAATCTCCCCTGTTATACAATCCAAGCACACGGGTAGTATTGGTTGAGTTGAAGCTGGTATGATCCCAAAGAAACCCGGAGCCCCAGCGTCGATGGCCTTCAGATGCAGTATGCGCCTGGTCAGATCGACATCCGGAAAAGACCATCCCGGCAACCGAGCTTGTTCCGTTGGACACGAAGGCATGTCTTGATTCCGAAGAATGACAACCCTTAAAAAGAACGTTATTACAGGCGGATGAAACATGAAAGTTATACCTGTCGGGAGGTTCAACGACGCTGTGTGGCTCAAGAGCCTGGCAATTTAAGATGGTAGTTCGGGTAGTCCCTTGCATTACAAATCCGGACTTACCAAAATGCAGTACCTTCACGTCCTTTGCCCAGCAATTTTCCACGCCTTTAAACTGGATGCCATTCCATGGATGATTCTCATCTTGCGGTCCGGCTGTTTCAATATCTATTCTCAGGTTTTCAATTCCCATTTCGGTGAGCAAACCTTTCCTGGTAAATATCCATGCATAGGATTGTGAAAGTGACCGGTCCAGCTCATGATAAAGGGGGACATCAAGCATAATTTTGTTCCCTTCAATATGGGTGACAAATGAATTAAAATACATGTCAATCTCCCCGGGTTTCCATGGATCATCATTGCCGGTACCGCCACCATCAACAGCATCGATCCATTTTTGTGTACTGGGATGGCGTATGATGATGTTGTCTCCCACGTGATAAGCGGATGCATCCTCAACTTCTATGGTGCGATTTCCCACAGGAAGGTATTCACTGGTAATATTCACACGTGATCCTGAAACAGCATTACTCCATTTAGAGAGGTCATTTCCCCCAATTATAACGAGCGTGCGTCTGTCCGTTCCTTTTCCCTGAATGATGGTGTTTCCCGATGGATCTTCTCCATTCCCGGAACCGCGAAGAATAACACCGCTTTTTTCAATATACAGGGTTCCGAAAATCGGATATATCCCTGGTTGAAGCAATACCGCCCCTCGTATACCATTATCGTCAGGAGTCATGCCCGAAACTTCATCGATGGCAGCCTGTATATGGGCTGTGTTATCCCCCGAAACAGGGGTAATCTCCAATACATGCTCAACTTCAGGAAGGGCTACGCCTCCGCCTTTGTACCCGGCATGGCTAAAATCGGGAATGCGGTTGCCGTCCTGATCTGAATGATAAACAAGCCGCATATTTTCATCGTAATGCAAAACAGCAGATTTATACTGCGCAGATAACTGATGAGAACTATTCGGCAGGCTGAAAATCCCGGCAAATAAAACAATAATTAACCTTGTAAATAAAAGCCTGCTCTCATGTCTGTGCATTCGATTAACTATCAATTTGTAATTCCTTCCCCGTAAATCACGACCCGCTCTCATGTTCGTGTTTTCGATTAAAAATCAAATTTTCACCATGTATAATCTTTGCCCTCCCTGCTTAGCCTCCACGATTCCTTTATCGCTTCCAGGTCAGAAAGCATCTCTTTCATTATTTCGGGGTTCGTTTCAGCGAGATTTTCAGATTCAGTAGGATCGTTCTCCAGGTTAAAAAGCATCATCTCATCATTTTTTTCAGGAATACAGATCTTGTAGGGACCCTGTATGAATGCATAGATCTCTGTGTCCTTGTACAAACGCTGATATCCGAATGCCAGCGGTACCGTCCGCACAGCATCTTCCCCTTTCAGCGCAGGCAGCATGCTTACACCATCCAGTGGAACTTTCTTTTTCATATTGACCTGTAACACATCCAGCACAGTCGGAAGAAAATCAACCGTTCCTGCCTGAAAAGAGGAATGGATATTTCCTTCTATCTGCCCTGGCCATGCCACAACTGCAGGAACATGTATGCCTCCTTCCCACATCTGGTGTTTGTGGCCCCGGAAAGGACCAGCCGAAGCGATCCCTTTCTTTGCCAGGCCATCTGCCGGACCATTGTCGCTGCAGAAAAAGATCACGGTGTTTTTATCTGCGCCTTTTTCTTTCAGAAATGCACGCAAACGGCCGATTTGTTCATCCATGGCTGTAATACATCCATACAAATGTTGCTGCGCTTCCGGTAGTCCGGGATATTTTGCAAGGTATTCCGGTCCTGCCACAACAGGCTCATGCGGCGCATGAAACCAGATGGTTGCCAGGAAGGGATCTTCTGCTTCAATGGATTTCTCAATAAACGGCAGGGCCCGATCCATAATAATACGGCTGTCATCTCCCTCCAGGTTTTCGGTGACCAGTTCGCCGTTGTGCACATACACTGAGCCTCCCCAGGAACCATCTTTTCTGGATCCAAAACCTTTCCACCCCGCCGGCGTCCTGGTCGGATTCCAGGTTGGAACAGCACTCTTTGTCGCAAAAACCTCCTGGAAACCATGCTGCCATGGCGGGGAGTAAAAACCACGGGTTTCTATTTTCTCAGATTCCACCCATCCGAGGTGCCACTTGCCAAAAAAACCGGTTTGATAGCCTTCCTTTTCCAGGATTTCGGCAATGGTGGTTTCAGCGTGACGCATGCCGGCCGTATGTGCAGCAAAAATTCCCTGTCTGAAAGGACTCCTGCCGGTAAGACAACTGGCCCGAGTGGGAGAACAAAGTGGGGCAGCAGCATAAAACTGGTCAAATGTCACTCCATCCCGGGAAAGCTGGTCCAGGTTGGGCGTAATCACTTTTGTATTTCCTGTAAACCCTACATCACCATATCCCAGGTCATCTGCCATGAGCAGAATAATGTTGGGCCTGGGTGCTTGCTGCTGCGCAAATGCAACATTCACAAAAACAGCTGCAATAATATGAAATAAATATGCCTTCATATGGAAAATTTTTAAGGTTTCTCGTATGCCCCGATATCAATCGACTCCGTTCCAACAGGGTTTCCCTGGAAATCTTTTCCTCCGTTATCATTGATTACAATCCCGGCATCGATACAGGGGGAGTTTTCTTTCAGTCTGTAGCCCGATAAACGTTCCGGGTCACGCATATCTACATCGTAGGGTACTTCTCCCGCACTGACAAAGAGGGGGTCTGCAACAACAGCACCTTCACCTTTCGGTGCTACATTGAAGAAGAGGTTATTTTTGAATTCACAGGTTTCGTCGGGTTCAACACCCCATGTTCCTTTGTCTTCAAAATAGAAGATGTTGTTGTAGAAATAGGTGTAACTTGGCGTACGCACCCTGCCCGGGCTGGCAAAGATACTCGCATTTAAACCTGCCTTGAAATAATGGGTATTGTTATAGACCCAGATTCCCCTGGCATCATTTTCCCATGGGAAACCATATAAATAGGCTCCCAATCGCTCGTTAACGGATAGGTTATAGCGAATAGTGATATCCCGGTTGTACCGGCGCATGATCCCGCAAAACCAGTTGTTATCGTGGCTGTAATTATACTGAATAATCGTTCCACGCGCATTATAATCAGCATCAAACCCTCCATGATCAATCTCATCCGCCTCTCCAATGTTTCCATAAGCCTCATTGTATTGCATAATGCAACCAATGGATGCAAAGTTAAATACACTGTGCCCAGTACTGTACCTGCTATTATGTGCTAACACATTATACTCCACAATCTGATTAATGCCCATACGTGCAATAATACCGTTTCTCCCTGTATGTTCCACCCTGTTACCCCGGATTACAAAACCGGTCCATGGATAATAATCACTTGAATGAATATTGCTCCAGGTCGATGTATTTCCAATAACAACG
>CAZPTO010000183.1:0-7103 GCA_964589155.1 uncultured Bacteroidaceae bacterium
CAGCAATAAACCAGTGGTTATTATGACTGTAATTGTACTGGTAGATGGTGTTCCTGGAATTAAAATCACAATCGAATCCCCCGCGATCCACTTCATCCGGATCGTCGCCCGTGTTGCCATAAGCCTCATTATACTGGACAATGCAGTTGATGGTATTGAAATTAAAGATGCTGTGGCCGCGGTCATGCCGGCTGTTAAATGCAGCTATATTGTATTCAACCAGCGGGTCGATGGAATACCGAACGATGATCCCGTTCCGGCCGGTGTATTCAACCTTGTTTCCACGCACCACATAACCAGTCCATGGGTGAAAATCGTCTGATTTTATATTCCCGTAACTTGATTGATTGGCTATACCAACGCCACCGACCCTTGAAACGACATTATTTTCGATGAGTACATCATGGAATATGGTGACTTCATCATCACCAAGCACATCGATACGAATTCCTCCCGTTTCTTTTCCTCCGACATGTCCGTTTACATGATGTACATCGCAATTCGAAACAGTTATCCCTTTCATTATACCAACATCTTCAGCCACCACATAGATGCCAAATATTTCGCCCTGGTCATCATAGGTTCCATCAGTGTTTGTTACTTCGATATTGTTGAGTATCCAATAATTACTATTACGTAAATACAGTGCGGATTTAAGCTTCCCTCCGGCATTGATCACGGGTTTGTCATCTGTCCAGTCCATAAGCAGTTCGCCGGATTCGGGATCGTATGCTGTGACACGATTGGGCTGTTCCGGTAGTCCATTGCCGCGGACCAGGAACTGCCCTGAAAACTTTTCTCCGGCTGCAAATGCTAATGTAGCGCCGGGAGGAAAATAGAATCCACTGAGGCGATCAAAATCTGACTGGTCATTGATATAATAAACAGTATCTGTTACGGTATTTCCATCCGGGTCTTCGATTTCAGACTTTTCACAGCTGTAACCCAGACCTAACAATGCTAATAAAATAAATGAATACATGATGAATCCTCTCATATTTTGTTCATTAACCAGTTGATCAGACCTGCAGGTTAATTGCTGCCGTGTGTTAAAAATCAGCTTTTCAATAATTTTTATATTTTTTTTCTGTTTGTACCAGTTGCTGATGATCAGTGTCAAAGGCTTTAAAATGTACCGTAGTTTCGTCTTTGGAGTACTCAACCTCCACCATGCCATAAACCCGTTGTCCTTCTTCGGGTATGTAGACTTCTGTCCAGGGTCCACCTTTTTTGGAAGTGGCCCAGTTATCCAGCGGGGCCGCTAAAATTTCAAATAAGCCTTCCCCTTCATAATCTGAATAATTGTTTTCCAGGCCATTATTGTAGGAGATACTGTGTGCATCTCCCGAAATAATCATAAGATTTTTTATGTTGTGTTCTTTTATAAAATTTGCAATAGCTCGTCTCTCATGGGTAAACCCATCCCAGCTATCTCCTCCCGCTCGTTTTTCAGCAGTATAGGGCACTGAGCTTACCCAAATAATCAGAGGATGTGTTTCAGAACTTTCCTTTATCTCATTCATAAACCAAGTAAGCTGTGCATCGCCCATCATCGATTTATGTTCATTATCTGGCATCCTGTTTTGATTTCGCTTACTGCGCAAATCCGTTAAAACGAATCGCGTATTATTGACTGTAAAGGCCTGATAAATTGGGCCGTTCTTTTCTATTGCAATCATTGGGTAGTGCGGAATACACTCACGATATGCCCTTCCACTTTCCAATCTTCCGGGCGCAGTTTTATCGGAATTATTGGGGCCGTAATCATGATCATCCCACATATATACAAAAGGAACCCTTTTGCCCATATACGACATGTCATTTCTCAATAGTGCTTTTTGGTATGAGTTTCGGAACAACCCGATATCGGCAATATCAATGTTGTCGTAATGTAGATCCCCGGTATGAAGAAAGAACAGGATATCCTTATCGACCGCAGCTCTTAAACCTGACCGCCTGCTTTCAGATTTCAATGAATTGCCAAATGCGAAGGCGAATGAATGTGGATTGTCTGAAAATGTTTGAAATTTACCCCGGCTTTTGTCCAGCTTCTTTCCATTTAATACAAGCCGGTAGAAATACTCTGTTTCAGGTGCAAGGTTCTTCAACCCTACCTTTATATAATTGGCATCTGCTCCCGATGTGGTATACACATCTGAGAATTTCGATCCGCGCAATAAGGAATCTTCTGAATACTCAACCATGCATTTTTGATCAGGAAGCGATAATTTATAGACAAGGACAGCTGACGAATCAGACACAGCACCACTATACGGTCCTGCTTCAATGTATTGTGCAGAGATGCAAAGGTTTATTAGCAAGAAGATTACGCCAGGTAAAGTTTTTCGAATCATTGCGGCTAATTGTCTTAATAAATATTCCTGAATCAGTCGTGATGAAAATGGTCCCTCAGGCTGTAGACCTGTTTGTTCAGTTCATACATTCCGTCCAGGGCGACGTAGTATGGTTTAAAATCGTAATCGACGACTCCTTTATTGGAATTGCGTCTTTTTCCCCATTCTCCTTTGTCCTGGTACCTGAACCAGTGCCATCCGACGCAATTGGGTGATTCTAACAGTTGCAGGGCATAGTTCTGGTAAAACAGGCCTTTCTCTTCCTGTGTACCCACGATCCAGCCTGCGCCTGTAATGTTGGGAAGTCCGGTATCGTCTGCTTTTACATACCACTCTGTGATCATAAAAGGCTTGCCCGACCATTGTGTCCACGCATTGATTTCCTCCGGAACCGGGGTCCAGCGGAAATAGTAGTTGCAGCATACAATATCCACGTATTTTCCTGCTGTTTCAAACACCAGTGAATTGGTTAGCATACCGCTTTGATTGTCATTATAATAAATCCTGTCATTCCAGTAGAAGCGTGAGCCCAGGATCATATGGTTGGGATCCACTTTACGAATCGCATTTGTGGTCACGTCCAGGTATCGGTCCAGCACAAATGCACGAAACGCATCCCTTACCTGGTTGGTGAGCGGACTGTCGGCAGTAAGTCCTTTCCCGGCCAACCACGCTGTAGTTTCCAGGTAGCCTATTTCATCTTCAGGAAGCTCCAGGTAATAATCCAGCATGTCGCGGGCAAATGTCAATTCATTGTCAAGGAAATATCCATACAGGTTGGGATCGTCTTTATATTCCACGAGTTCAGCTGCCCGCATCGCGCAGTACTCCTCAAAGCCTGGTCCAAACACAGGGAATAGTTTATTGCTTTTATGATATCCTCTTGCGCGGTCGATTGAGTCTTTATAACCCGATACCAGGCTAAGCTGCGGGCAGTAGGAGAAATGTTCGCCATGTCTTTCGTTATAGGCACGGACCTGTTCCACGTCTACCCACGAGCCTGCCCCGTTATACCCGTAGCGTTGTAACAAAGGTATAGCATCATCGGCCCACTTTTCCGGAGTGCCGTATTTCACGCTATAGGTAAATTTCACCCGGTCTGATGCCCTCAGGTTTAAAGAATTAATACCTATAGCGATCAGCGGATGCCCGTCAGGTGAGATGGCCCACCACTTGCCATCGATCTTTTTGGTGTAATAGAAGCCGGTCTTTTGTACCTCCATATCCGTCCGGTCGTTATAACGGCCAACAGGTATATCCTTTTGACGGTACCTTTTTAATGTAGCAACCGAACGTACCTCCATTTTTTCCCAGTCCTCATAATAGCGTTCACCCGTCCTGTTCATATCCTTCGGCCTCACATTCACCGTCAAGGGTTCTGAAACCTGGCAGGACACCAGGAGCGTAGCGGTTATACACAGTATGCACAGCGACAGTAGTGGATTACCCTTCTTTTTATTTCCTGGTGAAAAATTCTGTTTCAATAAATAATGCAGGTTCATGATCATCATCTTATTTTCTTTGGTTGGCTTCAGGTCCGAGATCAGCCGGTTGAAATGCGGGATCCATTGTCAATACCAGCTTATCAATTTGTATCCCGTCCTCGCGTGGCCACACATTGATTGTAGCAGGACCAGCCTCTTTAATTTCAATGGTTGCAGGCGCGTTGTCCTTGGTGTCTTTATCCCAGATCCAGGTGTCATTTTCTCCCAGGCACTCAATTTTATCAGAACTCTCAACCGCGTTTCCATTCATACCTACATGAAATGAATTCCCATAATGATCGTACGACTGTCCCCGCGCCCAGATATGGTATACACCTGGTGTGGTAAAATGTATCCTGTAATCCAGTTTTGGAGCATCTTTCATTACATCGGTAATGCCATATTCTGAGATCACACCTGACTTATCTTTAGATACATCCGGGAAGCATTGTACCTTTTTTTTACCCGATGCTGATTTGTCATCAATTACCGACCACCAGTGACAGCCCTGCCGGACATTGGTATCAAAATCTTCAGCTTCAATGGAAATGGGTTCATTGCCGGTTTGTTGTATCAGTTTCTTTTCAACGGGTGGATTAAACTGGTACAGATAAATAGTTCCCTCATCGCCGCCAGCGGCCAGGATATTATCCGTACTCATGGAAAGTGTCTCCACCTGCCTGCTGTATTCCTGGCCCTGGACCCATCCGATCAGGGACCAGTCTGCGACACGCCATACACGGATGATCCCATCGTAAGTACCCCCGGTAAAAAAAAACTTGCTGTCGGTTGACCATTCCACGGCCTCTACATTGGGCTCATCTCCATCGTCATCGTCACCCGGCAATGCGCGGGCGTTTGTGGTGTTATGCTTCAATGTGGCCACTACTTCACCATTGGCAGTATTGTAAATACAGGCCAGGCCGTTTTGACCACATGCGGCAGCATATTTACCGTCGGGTGACAGTGCGACTGACTTCACCCTATGTTTGGGGAATTGTATATCATGCAGCAACTTCCAGTCGCTAACGCGCACGATCATCACTCCTTTTGCATCTCCTCCAATCAATAAGAGCGATCCGTCTTCAGACCAGTCGACCGCATTCACTTCATTTTTCTTTACACTGTATTCGGCTACTTTCTTGTAATCCCATAGGGAATAAACTGCGCAATAATTATCATGCGCCACGGCAATCCATTTGTCATCCGGCGAGAAAGCGGCGCCATCCGTGTTCTGACCATGACCAAGATTCTTCACCATCTTTCCCGATTTTAACTTCCAGATCTTGGCGCCCGTGTCATTCATGCCTGTAACAGCAAACTGATCATCGGAAGTAAAGTGGATGACATTCGTTTCTCCATCCGCTGCTGAAACTTCACCTTCGTTATGTTGAATAGTTTGAACAAGTTTCCCATCTGCCACTCTGAAGATTTTGGTGAGACCGGTATTATCACTGGCGGCAATCAAATCACCCCTGGTACTGAAAGCCGAACCGTCGCAGGCCCCGGCAGTTCCCTGGTGATCCACTTGAATTTTGTGTAGCAATGTAAACAGGTTGTCTTGTGCATGTATAAATGCTGGTGTGGCATACAACCACGCTAACACAATCATCGTCCTGGCAATAAAAAGATGGTATGGTTGATTCTTCATTTTTTTCTAATTAAAGTTCTATGATATAATAAGTTATAAGTTTTATTATTTCGAAGGACAGGTGCTTGCCTCATGTCATATCACTCATTGTAATCTGCCCCGGTCAGGCTGTTCAGCACCGACTCCTGCCATTTGCGCAGATCAGCCGCCATCTCATCAGCCATTTCGGGATATTCATCAGCCAGGTTTGTCGTCTCTGCAGGATCATTCTGAATATCGTATAATTCGTACCCCTTATCATTAGGCGTATCTCCCTCAACAATCAGTTTATATTGATCCTTCATCATGACACGTTCACCCTGGAAATCCTCTTCTGAGACATCGGAATATTTACAATTCCTGAACGTACGGGTATATTTTCCATTCATTTTTTTCACCAGTGGCGTGGTGCCTTCCTGCAATTCCACTTCAATGTAGGGCTCGCAATTGTCTTCAAACAGATCACGATTAAACTGCCAGAAAAAATGGGGTTGATTTCTTTGTATGGAAGGATCTTTAAAAACCGGGACCCAGCTTTTGCCATCAAGTGGTCTTTCCGGTAATGCCTGACCGGTAATTTCTGCCAGCGTTTGCATGTAATCGGTAGTTACTGATATTGCTGAAGTAGAAGCCGGCTTCTCTATTACAGCGGGCCATTCCATAACACCCGGCACCCTGATGCCCCCTTCATACATGGTTCCTTTGCTTTCCCGGAGTGTCATTCCTGTATGCCCTGCACTGCCCGGTGTGCCATTATCACCCACATACATAAACAAGGTGTTGTCCTTCAGGCTGTTATCTGACAAATAGGTTCTCAGTTTCCCAATAGCCCTGTCCATTGCAGTAATTTCTGCATAGCGCTCCTGCAACACATCACCAAGCGGGCGCCATGTACCTCTGCCGGTTTCTAAGGAAGTGATACGCACTTCCCGATTATTCAAACTATCGGGAAGATGATCGTATAAGGCCATATCTTCGGGCAGTGCTTTGTATGGCTCATGAGGAGAACCAAACCAAATCACGGTCAGAAATGGTTGTTTGCGCATTATGGATTGCTGTATGAACTTTATTGCTTCATCAACAAGAATTTCCGAGCTTTCACCCTCAATTTTCTGAGGTGCTTCGCCGTTCCTGGAAAGTATCGGATCTATTTCAAAAAAGTTATCATGGGAAAGCCACTCATCAAAACCCATGGCTCCCGGACTGGTTGGTGATTCTTTTTTGATTGGTCCCACATGCCATTTTCCAAAATGGGCCGTTGTATATCCGGCCTCCTTTAAAAGATGCGCAATTGTAATTTCCTCAGGACGCAATGACCAGTTGGGGCCGAAAGTTCCATATCGGTTCGGGTGTCTTCCTGTTAAAAAGCTACCACGCGTTGGTGAACAAGTTGGATGTCCGGAATAAAACCGATCGAAACGCAACCCGCTTGCTGCCATTTCATCCAGCACGGGCGTTTTTACGAACGGATGTCCGTTATATCCGACTTCGTCCCACCCGTGATCGTCGCCCATTAGCAGGACAATATTTGGCAATTCTTCATTATCGTTAACTTTACTTGTATTGTTACAGGATAATGTCACCGTGAGCAGGATCAGGAGCATTCCTGTCACATAATATCGGTTGTTAAAAACA
>CAZPTO010000184.1:0-7089 GCA_964589155.1 uncultured Bacteroidaceae bacterium
GATCGCGTCGTGTGCTGCCAGTCCTTCGAATTTATTGGAGCCGGTGACAAATGAAAGTTCCGTGTATTTCGCAATGTATGCTGCAACGATGCGGTCATAATCTTCCGGGGTATTGATCCCTGTACCCACTGCGGTACCTCCAAGTGCGATCTCGGAAAGGTGATCGAAAGAGAATACCAGTGCCTTCAGTCCATGCTCAAGCTGTGACACGTACCCCGATAGCTCCTGTCCCAGGGTGAGGGGGGTGGCATCCATGAAATGGGTACGGCCAATCTTCACCACGTCCATGTATTGTTCGGATTTTTCTTTCAGGGTATCCCGCAGTTCCTTCACCCCCGGGATGGTACGTTCCATCAATACCTGGTAGGCGGCAATATGCATTGCTGTCGGGAAGGTGTCGTTGGACGATTGTGACTTATTGACATCATCATTGGGATGGATCAGTCGCGTTCCTTCTCCAAGCTTATTCCCTAACAGCACATGGGCACGGTTGGCCACGACTTCGTTTACATTCATGTTGGATTGTGTGCCCGATCCGGTCTGGTAGACCACCAGTGGAAACTGGTCATTCAGTTTGCCATCGATGATCTCATCACAAACCTGCATAATGATATCGGCCTTTTCCTTCGGAAGCACTCCGAGATCAAGATTGGCTGCCGCAGCTGCTTTTTTCAGGTATCCGAATGCGCGGATGATCTCCTCCGGCATCTTAACATTTCCAATTTTAAAATTGTTGAGCGAACGCTGGGTCTGTGCACCCCAGTATTTGTCGGCAGGAACCTGCACTTCGCCCATTGTGTCTTTTTCTATACGATAGTCCATAGGTGTTTTGTTTTGAACATAAAGGTAATGAATCGGTGGTGACTTGCAGGGTGGATCCGCATGTTTTATGAGTCTATTTTCATCATCAAAACCGTGATGTAGGCTATTTGATCGTTGTCGAATTCAACACCGACACCGCATTGGGTATAATCGCCAAGTAACAGGGGTTCAGCGACAGGATCCTCACTCCAGTTTTGAACGATGGCTGCTGCTGTTTGTTCTTCGGTGCTTTGCACCAGTGTGACCTGGTTATATCCACCCCATAATTTATCGTCGATGATGTCCCAGTGCACGACAATACCTGTGGTGTCCATATCGTTCATCCCGTTTGCCATCTTTGCGCTGAACAGCTGGGCCTCCTTCACCATGATGAATTGTTGTACGAATGGACCGGTTTTTCCATTGCTTTCGCGGTAGGTTTTGATCTGGTTGTAGATCTGGGATTCAATGACCTTGGTGGTTACAAAAGGCTCGTCGTCTCCGCACCCCGTTGGGACGAGCAGTAGCAGGGTGAGGATGGGAATAATTGCCCACATGGATCTTTTCATGGCTCCTTGTTTTCTGGTTCAATTGCAAGATAGACCAAAAAACTACAGCAATGGTTGTATGTTTTCCACAGGATCCCCGAAGGAGGGGTTATTTTTTGTTGATGAAATCCGCATCCAGCACGAACATGCCCCGGCCATGTGTGGCAATGATCACCAGGTTTTCACGGGGATGGATTTTCAGGTCATGGACATAGGTGCACGGCAGATCGCCCAGTACCTCCCATGTTTCGCCATGGTCGGCAGATACGTATACACCCACATCGGTACCTGCATACAGGCGGTCCTTGTGGTGCGGATCTTCCCGGATCACGTTCACGGGTCCGATGGGAATGTTGCCTGAAATGTCCTCCCATGTCTCCCCGAAATCTGTTGAGCGCCAGATATACACCTGGGCATCATCATCCCTGCGACCGGTCTGTGTCACATATACTGTTCCGAAGTCATATTTTGAAGCAACTACCCGTGATATCCAGCGCACAGGCATGGGATCATGCAGGATCTCTTCCCAGCTTTCCCCGGCATCCTTTGTTCTCCACAGTTTTCCATCATCGGTCCCGGCGTAGATCAACCCATACCTGAAAGGTGATTCATCGATGGCAGTGATGGTCTGGTAACTGATATCTCCGCGTTTTCCGGGATCATTGGTGGTAAGGTCCGGGCTGATCCGTTCCCACGTCTCACCCAGGTCCTTTGATCGCATCACATGTTGTACCCCATGATATACAATATCGGGATTGTGAGGTGAGAAGATCGTAGGAGCCATCCACTGTCCGCGGAATGCTGCTTCTTCGGGATAGTTGGCCGGAAGAACAAAACGCTGGTCCTCCAGGTAGCCTTCCACCGTTGCTTTGGCCAGCTTCCCGTAGAACAGGGATGCCAGGATCGTGTTGTTGTCTCGTGGATCTACGATATGGGTGCTGCCTTCGGCGCCAAGGGTATAATCCCATTCGGTGGCAGGGATGCGGTCATGTCCGTCTGACAGGTCCACTTCAGAATAAAAACTGTGGTGGTCCTGGATGGAGCCATAGACCCTGAATGGTTCTGCATGATCGAATTCAACATTGTAGAATTGTGCCAGGGGCAGTTCTTTGATCAGGCTGCGCCAGTTTTTTCCACTGTCATAGGAGATACTCAGTCCGCCATCGTGCGCAGACAGTATATAATTGGAGTTATCCGGATCGATCCACATGCCATGGTGGTCTGCATGTATATCCCTGATCTCGGTAAAAGTTTCACCACTGTCGAACGACTGGTTGAGCCAGATGCCCAGCGAGTAGATGCTGTTCTCATCGTTGGGGTCCACCCTGATCTGTCCGAATACCCATCCATAGGTGGAGGAATGGTCCCGCATGAATTCTTCCATTTTTTCCGACTTGCCGCTGGTCTGCACCCACTGTTCACCACCGTCTGTGGTCTTAAAAATGGTGGCACCAATAAGCACATCTTTCATGGGGCGGCCATAGTTATCCAGTTCTCCTTCTTCTGCTTTGCGCGCAACACCGTAATTGTCGATCAGCAGGTACAGCACATCAGGATTCGACCTGGAGATATCGATGCCCATCCTCCCGCGGTGCTGAGGTTCGGGCAGCCCGTTGTTGATGATCTCCCAGGTTGCTCCCCCGTCGGTGGTTTTCCAGACATGGTTGTTTTTATGGTCTTCGTAAGTACGGGGATCGTTCCATTTCAGGCGGGTACGCTGCCAGGAAGTTGCATAGAGAATCTCAGGATCTTCAGGGTGCATCACCAGGTCAGTGAACCCTGTTTCCTTGTTGATGTAGTTGATCTTTTCCCAGCTTTTTCCACCATCAGTGGTCTTATAGATACCCCTTTCCTCGTTGTGGGTCCACTCGTGACCGGCAGAGGCCACATATACGATGTCCGGATTTTCCGGGTGGATGATGATCCTTGAAATGGTAAAGGTGTTTTCAAGCCCCATATGTGTCCAGGTTGCGCCGCCATCTTCTGTTTTCCATACCCCGCAACCAGCATTGGAGGACCGGAAGATATTTGCTTCACCGGTTCCTGCCCAGACGATCTCCGGGTTGGACGGGGCGATGGCAATGTCTCCGATGGTGGAGGTTCCGTAATGTTCGAACACCGGTTCAAAGGTCACGCCTTCGTTCACACTTTTCCAGATCCCGCTGCTGGCGGTACCCACCCAGATCGTATAACTTTTCCCGCGGGGCTGCACCGCTTCCACATCAGTGCATCTTCCGGAGATATTCGTGGGCCCGATGAATTGCCAGTGCAGGATGCTGAAACGTGAGTCATTACGCATTTCTTCATGGGCTGCATATCCCTCTAACCTGGTTGCACCATCAGTAACGGGAACTTTTTGTGCGTTCGCCAACATTGCGAACATCAGGGCCGGAAGAAGAATGAATTTCTGCATTTGCGTGGAATTGGAATGAAAAGTAAAGGTAATGATTTATCGAGACCTGCGCTTAGGACATGCAGTCCAGGCAGTTTTTGGAAAAAAGTACGAGGGACAGCTTTTACTGGCGAAATATGAAAAAACCTCCGCAAGTGAAGGTTTGCCCGCGGAGGTTTCTATATAAATGGATGGATGCCGTGCTACAAACAATGTTGCATTGCAGCCAGGTTCTTTACCTGAGTGCCGCCTTGCTCAGCAGGTGTTCAGGCACTTCCACGTTAAAGTTGATCTCATCCACGATGAATTCAGTACCGTCGCCTTTTTTCAGCATATCCTTGAATACGATCTTCCCGGGATACCAGCGGTTCTCTACCTTGCGAATGTCAAGCAATTCTGTCTTTTTCAGCAGGGTTCCGCTCTTGGCATACAACTCTTCTTTCAGGGGAATGTACCTTGCTTTGTCCACCCACACTTTGCGCAGCTGGTAGGCCACATCCGGTGCATTCGCATGCATTTCCAACACCCAGCAATCGGTGCCGTTGACCTCCTCGCTGCCGGTAACGACGGCATCATATTTATTGCGCAGTTCGGGATCGTCCATCATGTCCTCATATGAAAGGTCAGATCCCATCACCGATTGCCTGAGCATATGACCGGAGATCTGTATCGTACGATCCGTTCCCGGGGAGTAAATCCACAACTGGTCATCGAGTTTAAGCATTTTTGTACCTTTTTCCCGGGCAGGTGAGAGGTATTCGGTATAGGCTTTCTCGTCGCCCACCGACCAGGTCTCCGATTCGATGGTGCGGGTCGCCCTGGTGCCGTGAATAACCATTTTTGAGATCACGTGTCGTGTTTCAGATGACATGTTCTGGTCGATCCTGTCCAGGATCTCATCGCCCGTTGGCTGTGCCGTCATTGTTCCCGATATGAATAATGCCAGTATAATATTGAGTGTTTTCATTTGATTCATTCTTTTTCGTTTATAAATAATCTTCTTCATCAACCTGCCTGTGATGTATACAGTCGTGATGATATCTTCAGGCTTTCAGGCAGACCTGGATGCACACATGGGTTTTGCCTTCGCTGCTGCTCATGCCTGCAATTCCTTGAACAACTGCGCTGTTTGGCGTTTATAGATTCCGATGCCTGCCAGCGCGGTACCGAGCAAGGTGGCCAGCACCCCGGGGATGAAACCGATATAGTAACATTCCGGGGTGATCTGCGCACGGTATACACCCGACATCATCATACTTGATCCTTCCATCAGGGAACTGAAATCCATACCCTGTTCAAGCAATGACGCAAGCAGGAGACCCACCATGGTCCCGGATATGGATCCCACGATGCCTATAATCAGTGATTCACTGAGCAGGCTCCTGTAAATATGTCCCTTGTGTTCGCCAATGGCCAACCGAAGTCCCATTTCCCCATATCTTCGCAGTCCTCCCAGCAGACCTGCATTCCAGAGTACAATTGCCATAGCAATTAGGAATATTGTAACAATGATCCCTTGCATATATCCTATGATATCGAGCATTCCTGTAAGATTATTCTGATCTCTAAGCGGCACCAGCACAGGTGAGAACATATCTGCTTCCTCCGTGTAGGTATCATTAAATTCTTCGGAGAAAGCAATTGCCTTTTCATCGTCGTAATCACTTCCTTCAAAATACCCCAGGATCTCCCCTGTAGCATCTTGCATATCGAGTGCCTGTCGTATTCCTGAGATATCGGCGATCACTCCGCCACGGTCCAGCACACTTACTCCGAAATTAATCGTGCCTGCCACGGTAAAATTCGTGATTGACATGGCGCCGTACATGGTGGAGGTGATAAGAGTTACCTCATCTCCCGGGTCTACATCCAGGTTATTTGCAAATTCTTCAGAGAGGATGATCTCGAAAGGAGATTGGGGTAATACGCCGCGCACCAGGATGTCCTGCAGGTTGAGTCTTTCGGGCTCTTTGCTGTCGGGTGACAAAAGATCCAGCGCCATTCCGGATGCAGGGCCCTGTTCCCGGGTTTCCCCGTTCTCATCAGGTGCATCCATCAGTCCACCAAAACTAATGCGTTCCACCCAGGTCATATCCGGGTATTTATTTTTCAGTTCTGTAATGAACTCATCCGTGTTCATCAGCGCCAGGTCATTTGGTTTTTGGTCTGCATTTTCATGGTATGCCTTGCTCATGATCTTCACATGACCAGTTGAAAATTTGGCATTGAAATCCACCATATCACCCAATATGCCTGTAATCCATGCTTGCATAAGTACAGCCAGCATCACGCCTAGGGTGACTACAATGATGGGAAGCAGGCTGCGTTGCCTGTCCCGGATCAATCCTTTTATAAAAAAGCGTATCATTATTTCTGTTTTTAATCTGTTATTGAATCTTACCCCTGATGGCTTCATTGGGGTTCATTTTCGCGATCTTCCTGGCAGGCATATAGCTTACAATGGCCGTTGTAATGGTTACGATCAGTACGGATATCAGGACCAGGCCCAGGCTGTATGCCGGTATGATGGCTTCACTGATGGGCAATCCCATCTGGTCCACACCTTCCGGCATCGGTAATCCGGTTTTTCTAAGCCAGAGCAGGAAGGGGATGCCCCAGACCGCGCCCACCAGAAGGGCCATGATCGCATGCATGGTTCCCTCAACGGTAAATACACCGATCACCTGCCTGCGGGTCATGCCCATGGCGATAAACGTACCAATTTCCTTTTGCCGCCTGAAGATTGAGAGCACCTGTGTGTCGAATATGGCAAGCAGTGCAAGTGCCAGCAGGATGAATGTAAAAACGGCGTTGCCAACTGATTTGGACTTGATCATCTGGTCCATGTCATAGAGCAATGTGTCCAGGTCCTGGAATTCCCATCCCGGAATATCCAGAGCGGCCAGGGAAGGATCATTGACAGCGATAATGGTTGCCTCATCCCCCAGTCCGAGCATTTGTTGCATGTCCTGTATGGATATCCAGATCTGCCCAAGGTCGATAGCAGGCACATCGGCGTGGAAGATGCCGGTAATTTTCACTTCCACTGCATCAAACATGCCATTCGCGTCCCGCCACCTTACCAGCAGGAGGTCACCTTCTTCTGCATTCAGGTTCACCGCCATCCGGGATCCCAGGATGGCTTCAATATCATTACCGTTTCCGGCAAGTGCTCCGGAGGGGATTGCGAGGGTTTGCTGACCGGGATCAATCCCTTTCAGCATGATGCTTTTTAATCTTCCTTCCGGATACACTGTTGCCTGCGATATCAGGATAGGGGCAATATTGCCCTGCTGCCTGGCAGACGAAAGTGCTTCCGGTATGACGGCGTGTGCATCTTCATAGGTA
>CAZPTO010000185.1:0-7077 GCA_964589155.1 uncultured Bacteroidaceae bacterium
CCCTTTTGGTGGAAGCTGCCGGAGGACTTGCACTCAAACCGATTCTCGGGATGTTTGGCTTTGCGCTGGCATTTGCGATACCTTTTACCCTGTTTGCGATCTTCCCCTCATTGCTGAAGGGATTGCCAAAATCGGGCGGCTGGCTGAACAGCGTAAAAGTAGTGCTCGGATTCATCGTGCTTGCATTTGCCATGAAATTCCTGCAGCCGCTTGATCCAAGACATGATATCATCACGCGTGAAGTGGTACTGGTCGTATGGACCATCCTTTTCTTCCTGATGGGGATGTACCTGCTGGGAAAACTGAAATTTGCCCACGACAGCGACCTGCCGTTTATCAAGGTACCAAGATTGCTGTTTGCAATCGCATCCTTTGCTATCGCCATTTACATGTTTATGGGCCTCTTTGGTGCGAACCTGAAGATGGCAGCTCCCTTGCTGCCTCCCAAATCACCCGGATGGATCGACATGACACAGGTAGCGGCACCGGCTGCAACTGTGCTGGCAACTGCGGATGTCGATGCGGCCTGCATTCCTGAAAAACATACCGATGAATTCCATACGGCCTATGGTTTGACATCATTCTATGACCTGGAAGAGGGCCTGGCATGCGCTGAAAAAACAGGCAAGCCTGTCTTCCTGGATTTCACCGGTCGCTTCTGTTCCAACTGTAAAAAAATGGAGGCAGCGGTATGGTCCGATCCAACTGTCCAATCGATGCTCCGCAATGACTTTGTGCTGATCTCATTGTACACCGATGTGAACGTAAAACTCCCGGAAGAGGAGTGGTACACCTCGGAGATCGACGGTAAAGTAAAGAAAACCATTGGCCAGCAGAACGTTGACTACGAAATCTCTATGTTCCAGACCAACACAGTACCGCTGTATGTGATCATGGACAGTGAAGGGAAGGTCGTGCATGAGCCTCGGGGCACCGACCTGGATGTCGACAGCTATACTGCATGGATGCAGGAAGGACTGGCAAAAGCAACCAAATAAAGACCCTGCAGGAGCCCGGCATCCGTAATGTAGAGATTATTCAGAAGTACAACAAACCTGGAGGACCCTGTTAATACAACTACCCCCTCTTCTATTTGATTTCAGGGACTACTTGCGAACTTGTAATTACAAATTCAATAAATCCTTCAGATTTCGTTGAATATTTGCTAATTTTACAGGCGTTTTCAAAAATAAACCCAAAGAACAGATCAATGAGCAAGGAACAACACACAAAAGCAGCAGACAACATCAGGATCCTATCAGCAGCAATGGTTGAAAAAGCCGCATCCGGACATCCGGGGGGTGCCATGGGCGGAGCTGATTACATCGAGATTTTATACTCAAAATTCCTGAACTTCGATCCTGACGACATGAGTTGGGCATTCAGGGACCGGTTTTTCCTGGATCCCGGTCATATGTCACCCATGCTGTATTCCATGCTGGCCCTGACCGGTGCTTTCAGTATGGAGGACCTTGCCAACTTCCGCCAGTGGGGAAGCCCCACGCCCGGTCATCCCGAACTCAGTACTTCCCATGGAATTGAGAATACATCCGGCCCACTCGGACAGGGACATACCATGGCTGTAGGTGCTGCGATCGCTGAACGTTTCCTGGTGGAGCGCTTTGGTGAATGGATGGCGCACAAGACCTACACCTTTATTTCCGACGGCGGTGTCCAGGAAGAGATCTCCCAGGGTGCCGGTCGTATTGCCGGATACCTCGGGCTGAACAACCTGGTGATGTTTTACGATAGCAACGATATCCAGCTTTCCTCGAAAACCGATGTGGTCACCACCGAGGATACAGCTAAGAAATATGAAGCATGGGGCTGGAAGGTATACACCATCAATGGCAATGCTACGGAAGAGATCTTAAGCACGCTTGAAAAAGCACATAAAGAAAAAGAAAAACCGGTGCTGATCATTGGTAAAACGATCATGGGAAAAGGCGCTGTTAAGGATGATGACACATCATTTGAGCGCCAAACCTCCACGCATGGCATGCCCCTCTCAGCAGCAGGTGCCTCGTTTGAAAAGACCATTGCCAACCTGGGCGGAGACCCGGAAGATCCTTTTACGATCTTTCCCGAGGTAGCCGACAGGTATAAAAAGATACTGGATGAAAAACGAAAATACGTCGCCGAAAAGAAAGAGGAACAAAAAGCCTGGGAAGCGCAACACCCTGCGCTGGCAAAAAAACTGCAACAGTTCCTGGATGGAGGGATCCCGGAGATTGACTTTTCCTCCATTGAACTGAAAGAGAATATGGCTACCAGGGCTTCCGCCGGAACCGTCCTGGGTGCATTGCACGATAAGGTGGAGAACCTGATTGTTGCCTCGGCAGACCTTTCCAACAGCGACAAGACAGACGGCTTTCTGAAAAAGACCAGGGCATTCACGAAAAATGATTTTTCAGGTGCCTTCCTGCAGGCAGGTGTGAGTGAACTAACGATGGGGGGCCTTGCCAGCGGTATGGCGTTACATGGGGGCGTGATCCCCGTGGTAGGAACCTTCTTCGTCTTCAGTGATTACATGAAACCCGCGGTCAGGCTCGCAGCACTGATGGAACTTCCCATCGTATATGTCTGGACCCACGATGCATTCAGGGTCGGCGAAGACGGACCCACACATCAGCCCGTGGAGCAGGAAGCACAGATCAGGCTGCTGGAGCACCTGAAAAACCATTCAGGTGACAGGTCCATGCTTGTGCTGCGGCCCGCTGACGGAACGGAATCGGCCGTTGCATGGAAAATGGCACTTGAGAACAGGAAAACCCCCACCGCCCTGATCCTTTCACGCCAGGGCATTGCTGATGTTCCTGCTATGCCGGGATCGACAAGGTTCAGGGATGCCCTCCAGGCTGAAAAAGGTGCTTATATCGTAAAAGACTGTGACGAGATTCCCCAGGTAACCCTCGTCGCTTCCGGATCAGAAGTATCGACGCTGATAGAAGGTGCTGCACTCCTTGAGGAACGTGAGCAGCTGAAGGTGCGTGTTGTATCTGCAATCTCGGAAGGCAGGTTTCGTGACCAGGACGATTCCTATTGCGAATCTGTGATCCCCACCGCACTGCCGGTCTTCGGTATGTCAGCAGGACTGCCTGTCACACTGCAGGGACTCGTCGGTCCCAAAGGAAAAGTGTTCGGACTGGAAAGCTTTGGTTTTTCAGCGCCCTACAAAGTGCTGGACAAGATGCTAGGATTCAATGGCGAGAATGTATACAAACAGGTGATGAGCTACCTCGAAAGCCGCACCTAAACCGACAGGGATTCCACATACTTATATCCCCTGCTGTTCCGGACCTGACCGGGATCTGCAGCCGCAATATGCGTCCATGCACAGGGCCTTGTACGTGAAGCCATGCTGATCAAGCATCCCGCAGCTGTTGTGCAACTTTCGAAGCCATGCCGCCAGGGGGCGATAATACGCGTGCAGGATACTATCTATTGCATATGCACGTTATTGTTAAAAGAAATGATCCTGCCGACCCAGAAGGTGTTTTCTTATTTTGTATATTGCTCACGGTCTTCATTTTTAATGAGTTACATCAATGATAAGGCAATTATATATCCTGCCGGCACTGCTGCTGCTTCTCACGCTGTCACCCGGTTTGCTGGCACAGCAGAATGCTTCGGGCTACACACCCAACTCCAGGATACTTTTTATTTTTGATGCTTCATACAGTATGGCCGGGCCATGGGATGGGGAAACAAAGATCGGCATTGCCAGGAAGATCCTCGATGAGATGGTGGACAGTATTCAGCACCTGGAAAATGTGGAGGTGGCTTTGCGTGTTTATGGTCACCAGAGTCCTGTGACACCGCAGGATTGCAGCGATACAAAACTGGAGGTTCCTTTCGCTCCCAATAATGTCGGGAGGATCAAGGAGAAACTTCGCTATCTTTCGCCGAAAGGCACCACTCCGCTTGCTCATTCCCTTGAACTGGCAGCAAATGATTTCCCGGAATGCCAGGATTGCAGGAACATCATCATCATGATCACAGATGGAGTGGAAGCCTGTGATGGTGATCCGTGTGCCGTTTCTGTGGCACTTCAGGAAAAAGGGATCATCCTGCGACCATTCGTCATCGGGATAGGAAATGACCCGGGGTTCCGGGAGACCTTTGGCTGTATCGGTTATTATTTTGATGCTCCAGGAAAAAAACAACTCAGGGAGGTCATGAGAATCGTGATCAACCAGGCACTGAATACCACCAGCGCCCAGGTGAACCTCCTCGACATCGAGGGCAGGGCCTCTGAATCCGATGTGGCTGTGGTCTTTAACGACCAGTTGTCAGGGAAGGTCAGGTACAATATGATCCACACCCTCAACAATAAAGGCAATCCTGATACACTCTCCCTCGATCACCTCGGCAAATACAGGGTAGTGGCGCAGACCATTCCCCCGGCATCAGCCGATTCAGTGGAACTGGCACCTGGCAAGCATAACCATATTGGGATAGATGCACCCCAGGGGTACTTGCAAATCCGCAGCAAAGGAAATGCTTTCAAAAAGGAAAAGGTGCTGGTGAAGCGCGCCGGCGAACCGAAGACCATCAATGTCCAGTTCATGGGCACCAGTGAAAAATACCTGGTGGGCAGGTATGACCTGGAAATCCCGGTTTTTCCACTCATATTTCTGCGTGATGTGGAGATCCGGCAAAGCTACACCACGACCGTCGACATCCCAGAACCGGGCAGAGTCCATATCTCAGCGAGACAACCCGGCTATGGTTCCCTCTATAAATTTTCGGAAGAGGGTGACCAGGAATGGGTGCTGAATATGCGTTCCGGACTCAATCAACAGGAATATTACCTGCAACCCGGGAATTACAGGATCATCTTCAGACTCGCAAACAAGCGGTCAACCATATACACCCAGGTGAAGGACTTTGCAATCCGGTCAGGAATTTCCGAATTTGTGGAATTCAAGTAGCCCTTTTTAAACCATTCGCCGGTTTCATGTTCTAACCACTAACAGCACGTAAAGATGCCGGAAGATCCTGACAGGAAAATCATAGAACTCTACAGGCAGAATCAGCAGAAAGAAGCTGCATTCAACCTGCTTGCAGCTGAATACAGCGAGCGGCTGTACTGGCATATACGGAGGATTGTGATTGATCACCAGGATGCGGATGATGTGCTGCAGAATACACTGGTGAAGGTATGGAAGAACCTGGAGAATTTTCGGGGCGAATCGGGGTTGTTCACCTGGCTGTTCCGGATAGCCACCAATGAATCCCTGGGCCTGATCAAATCCAGGAAAAAACACATGCACAGTGGAGCAGACCAGGAGTTCGAGAACGGGCTGAGTAAAAACCTGGAGGCCGATCCATGGTTTGACGGAGATGAAATCCAGCTAAAACTGCAGCAGGCCATCCTGTCGCTCCCTGAAAAACAGCGACTGGTATTTAACCTGAAATATTTTGAGGAAATGAAATACGAAGAAATGTCAGAAACACTCGATACCTCTGTGGGTGCGCTCAAAGCCTCCTACCACCATGCGGTTAAAAAAATTGAAAAGTACCTTACCGGTGAGTAAACCTTTTTTATATTTAATAGTCTAACAGACAGGAAACTGAATTATGAGCCCGAAAAAAAACAAACACAAAGTCATCCCCCCGAATCCCGGAAATCCATTCAGGGTTCCGGAAGGGTATTTTGATGATGTGCAGAAAAGGGTGATGGACCGCATCAGGTCCGAAGCGCAGGAGCAGGTCAGATCCGGAGCGCAGGAGCAGGTCAGATCCGGAGCGCAGGAGCAGGTCAGGTCCGGAGCGCAGGAGCAGGTCAGGTCCGAAGCACAGGAGCAGGTCAGGTCAGGAGCGCAGGAGCAGGTCAGGTCCGGAGCGCAGGAGCAGGTCAGGTCCGGAGCGCAGGAGCAGGAAAGCAGTTTGCAGCTGTCCGGCATGGAGCATGATGCAGAATCAAAGCACCGGTCCGGGCAATCTGCATTTGAAAGACCAGGAAAGCGCGCTGCCGGCAGAAGGAAGATTTACCTGCAACCTTATATTACCCTTGCTGCTGCAATCACGGGTGTGGCCCTGGTGGTATACATCGTGCTTCAGTCGGTGATGGGAAACCGGGCCGGCGAAACCAATCCCTATGACATTGCCACCCTCGACAAGGCCGGGATCATTCATGACGAAGCGATTCTTGCAGAGGCCTACGCCGGTGAAGAGGAGGCAACGACCTACTCCGAATGGGATGAGGAAGCGATCGTTTACCTGGCGAGTAATGAGGTCGACCTGCTGGAACTAATCGATGCTAATTAACGAAAACATTATGAAAATTAAATCAAATAACAGCACACAGGTACTGGTCGCATTCATGATCTTGTGCTTTACCGGTACAACCGTCTTTGCACAGCAGAGAGGCCAGATGCAGAGGTTCAAGGAAGAAAGGATCTCATTTTTCAATGAAAAACTGGATCTCTCCGAAGAAGAGGCCCGGGAATTCTGGCCTGTCCAGGAAGACCTGCACAACAGGAAAATGAAGATCAACGAAGAGGAGAAGACTTTACTGACCTATTACAGCAGCAATTTCGAGGCCATGTCGGAACAGGAGATTGATGAGACCATTGAAAAGTTCCTGGCGCTCCAGGAAAAGCGGGTAGCGCTTTCTATGGAATACCACGAGAAATTCGAAGGGATCATTGGTAAGAAAAAGACCATGCGGATGTATGCCCTCGACCGGGAATTCAGGATCCATGTCCTGAAAAAATTCCGTGCCGGCAGAGGCGGCAGCGGACGCGGCCCCCACAGGGGTCCGGAATAGATCCCTGTCTGGCACTACGTGATTCGACAGCTATGATAAGCTTTCGTAATTGTTACTTATAGTTACTTACAGTGACCATCACAGGTCCGGTTGTCCCGCACAATAAGTAATCACAGCAGCTCGCCTGTGAGGAAGGGTTCGTCCAGTTCCACTTCTCGCAGGAAATCCACGGTTTCATTGATATCCTCGTACATCACCTTATCATTCTCAATAAACCCGACCCGTTTCCGATATCTTTCCATGAATGATTCCAGGGTTGATGAACTTTTTGCCGGTCGCCTGAAGTCCAGTGCCTGTGCAGC
>CAZPTO010000186.1:0-7047 GCA_964589155.1 uncultured Bacteroidaceae bacterium
AGAACACACGGATTACAATGGTGGATATGTCTTTCCATGTGCCCTCTCCTTCGGAACTTACCTGCTTGCCAGGAAAAACAACACGAGAAAAGTGCATTTTGCAACCATCAATTTCGATCACCGCGGAGAGGTCTCCCTGGATGAAGCCTTTGAAAAAGAAGGCAAATCATGGATTAATTACCCACTAGGCGTGATCAACGAGCTGCGTAAAGAAGGAAAAGAAATTGAAGGCCTTGACTTGCTTTATTCGGGTGATATTCCAAACGGCGCCGGGCTCTCTTCTTCAGCTTCCATAGAAATGGTGACCGGTACAGCACTAAATGATCTGTTCGGTTTTGGTATTGAGAAAATGGACCTGGTGAAGATCGGTCAGAATGCCGAGAATAAATTTGTAGGTGTCAACTGTGGCATCATGGACCAGTTCGCCAGTGGCATGGGCGCCAAAGACCACGCGCTGTTCCTGAATTGCGAGACACTTGACTACGAAAAAGTGCCCCTGGTACTGGAAGGGATCAAGATCGTGATCTCCAACACCAATAAGCGACGCGGGCTTGCAGATTCAAAGTACAACGAAAGAAGATCGGAGTGTGAAACTGCAGTCGAGGAGATCAGCAAGGTTAAGCCCATTCCCAATCTCAGCAGGTTGTCACTGGATGAATTCAAGGATCTTGCGTCCAACATTTCAGAAGAGGTAGTAAGACGCAGGGCCCATCATGTCATTTCTGAGAATGACCGTACACTTCGTGCAATTTCAGCACTCAACTCGGGTGATATTGAAGAATTCGGTGAACTGATGAACCAATCGCACGATTCCCTTCGTGATGACTATGAAGTAACGGGTGAAGAACTGGACACGCTTGTGGATGAAGCCCGCAAGATCCCAGGTACGATCGGAAGCCGGATGACCGGAGCCGGATTCGGTGGGTGTACCGTCAGCCTGGTAAAGGAAGATGCCATTGAAGATTTCATCAGGCAGGTGGGAGAAAATTATGAGAAAAAGACAGGTGTTGCTGCTGATTTTTATATCGCAGAAGTAGGCGACGGAGCGAAAAAGATTACCCTCTAATCGCACCTTAAATTAGCTGTAATCAATTATCTTTACTGCTCAACCAGACCTGAGCAGTTATGAAATTTAAGCTTTTTGTTCCTGTTGCGATACTGTTCCTCGCAGTAGCCTGCACATCCGACGACACACCCAGGTACCTCAATACCAGCCTGCCCATCGATAAACGCGTGGACGACCTGGTGGATCGCATGACCCTTGAAGAGAAGGCCTCCCAGATGGTCCATTCTTCCAAAGCAATCGACCGCCTGGGCATTCCCGAATACAACTGGTGGAACGAGTGTCTTCACGGCGTCGCGCGTTCGGGACGTGCAACAGTTTTTCCACAGGCCATTGGTCTTGCCGCTACATGGGATCCTGCAATGGTCTATGAGATGGCAGATGTGACATCCACTGAAGCACGGGCCAAGTACAATGATTTCCAGTCGAAAGGCAAACGCGGCATCTACCAGGGGCTCACTTTCTGGTCGCCCAATATCAATATTTTCCGCGATCCCCGCTGGGGACGTGGCATGGAAACCTATGGTGAAGATCCCTTCCTGACCGGTGAAATCGGCACACAATTCATTAAAGGATTGCAAGGCGATGATCCGGACTATTTCAAGGTGATCGCCACATCCAAACATTATGCCGTGCACAGCGGACCCGAGCCACAACGGCACTCCTTCAACGCGGTGGTAAGTGACCGTGATTTCCGGGATACCTATTTTCCGGCATTCAAGAAGACCATTGAGGAGGGGAAGGCCTATTCTGTCATGTGCGCCTACAATGCATACATGGGTCAGCCATGTTGTGGCAGCGATGTACTGCTCGAACACCTGCTCAGAAACGAACTCGGCTTCGAAGGGTACGTGGTTTCAGACTGCGGTGCCATACGCGATTTCTTCAGTGGTCATCATATCGTCGAAACTGCAGCAGAAGCTTCCGCAATCGCAGTAATGGCTGGAAATGACCTGAATTGCGGACGCGCTTACGACAGCCTGGTATCAGCAGTAAAACAAGGCATGCTTGCTGAAGCAGACCTGGATGTTTCCGTAAAGAGATTGATGACAGCCCGTATGAAACTGGGGATGTTTGATCCACCTGGAGATGTTCCCTGGTCCGACCTGGATGTACAGACTGTGGCAAGTGCAAAGCACCACCGTGTGGCCTTAGAAACAGCCAGGAAATCGATGGTGTTGCTGAAAAACGAAAAAAATACCCTGCCCCTTTCCAAAGAGATTGAAAAGATCGCGGTCATCGGACCGAATGCTGCCGACATTGAAGTGATGTGTGCCAATTATAACGGAACTCCTGTCGATCCGGTCACGCCTTTGCAGGGAATTATCGACAAAACTGAGGGGATTTCAACCGTAAAATATGCACGCGGGTGTGCGCATGCCGACGGATTGCCCTTCCTGGAGGCCATTCCATCCAATTTCTTATACACCACCAGGGAATTAAATGAAAACGGGCTAAAAGCATCCTATTTTAATAACAAGGAGGCTGCAGGTGATCCCGTTATTGAAACCGTAGACAAAAATGTCGATTTTTACTGGTGGGACCAGGCGCCCTATGACATTCTTGAAGATGATCATTTTTCAGCCAGATGGACCGGTTATCTTGTCCCGGAGAAAACCGGCACGTATGCCCTGGGTGGTGAAGGCAAATATTTTCTACTCAAGTTAGATGGTAAAGAAGTTGCAAGAAATAACAGGGTGCACCGGCCCACCAAGGAATACAGCTACGTGGAACTGGAAGCAGGTCAAACTTACCAGGTCGATTTGATGATGTGGGACAACCAGGGAGATGCAATGTGTCACCTGATCTGGGAAGCCCCGGGACAGAACCTGCAGGGAAAAGCACTGGAAACTGTACAATGGGCCGACCAGGTGATCATGTTCATGGGATTATCACCCCGCCTGGAAGGTGAAGAGATGAAAGTGGAGGTGGAAGGTTTCAGCGGAGGAGACCGGACTTCACTTGATCTGCCTGAAGTTCAGCGCCAACTTATTCAGGATATCGTTGCCACGGGGAAACCGGTTGTGCTTGTATTACTGAATGGTTCAGCCGTATCGATCAACTGGGAAAACGAACACGTACCTGCAATCCTGGAGGCCTGGTATCCGGGTGAGGCGGCAGGAACCGCCATTGCCGATGTACTTTTCGGGGATTACAATCCAGCGGGGCGATTGCCGGTTACCTTTTACCGGTCTGTCGACGATTTACCCCCTTTTGATGATTACAACATGGAAGGTAAAACCTACCGTTATTTTGATGGGGATGTATTGTATCCATTTGGCTATGGACTTTCCTATTCCTCATTTGTCTACAGCAATCTTTCTCTTGACAAGCCTGCCATATCGGCTGGAGAAACGGTCACTGTTTCCGTAGATGTAACCAACACGAGCGAGTTGGACGGTGAAGAGGTTGTCCAATTCTATATCCACGAGACGGACACTCCGGATCCAAGGCCTCAGCTGGACCTGCGTGGATTCGAGCGTATTGAGATCAAAGCCGGTGAGACGAAAACGATCAGTGTGGAATTCTCCCAGGATGAACTGGCATATTATGACCTGGAGAAGGACACTTATACATTAGATCCCGGAAGAATCGAAGTATTTGCCGGTCCGTCCTCAGACAGGGAAAGGCTGCTTAAAACGGTCCTGGAGGTGAAATAGGAGGAAACGGGAACTTTTATTGTCCCGATTGGTTGAAAAAATGCAATGGGGTCCACAATAGATCTCTCCACAACCTGGGCCGTAACCCTTGCTATTGAAGGTGGTCATTGATATTGAAGGTGGTCACGGCTTATCTATTTTAACGATGGTTTCCTTGATTTGGCCAAACGGACCGTTCAACACCAGGACATAGGGACCGTCGGGCAATGCTGCGACGTTCACTTCGAAGGGATTGGATGAAACAAGCTCATCTCTCATCAGCTTGCCCTGGAGGTTGTATATCTGGATATTCTCCTGTCCGGAAAGGTTCCTGAACCTGAGTAACAGCCTATCCTGAACCGGGTTGGGACCCATCATATACTCTTTACCATCGGGAATCATCAGCTGGGCAAAACTCTTTGCAAGCAAAAAATCTTCCGGGTCAAACCGAACATCCAGCACATTTCCGCTGACAGGTATGGCAAAAGTCTGTTCATTTTTGTCCTGGTACAGTCTCACTGTATCATTTCCCTCACTGGTGGACACCAGGAGATCAAAATGCATTTTAAACAGCGGCGTATTGGCCGTGGAAGTCTCCTGCAGGCTTTGCACATATAACGTATCATTCCTTTCTTCTGCGACAAGATTAAAGCTGGGATGCCCTGTCCCGTAATACCACTGGTCGAAAAAACAGCTGAAATCCATGTTGCTTTCCTCCTCGAGCAATTCCCGGAACTGTTCTGCGGTTGCAAGGCTGTCTGTAAACTGTTCGGAATATGTTTTCAGCATATCAAAAAAGAGTGCATCATTGTTCAGTTCATACCTGATCATATGGATAATAGCGGCCCCTTTTTTATAAGACAATCCAAAGTCAAATACCCTGCTCACATTGTCGGCATCTTCCAGGGGTACATAGACTGAACCCGTCTCTTCAAAGGCCAGTGCTTTTGCGTATACCATCCAGTTGTCTGCTTCTTCCTGGGAGACCAGGTACTGCAGTGCCACATACTCAAAATAGGAAGCAAATCCTTCGTTGATCCATATATCCTGCCAGTTCCCGCAGGTGATATTATCCCCAAACCACTGATGTGCAAGCTCATGGGCCACCAGTGTAAAATTAAAATTAGAGAGGGTGGTCATGGTCTGGTGTTCCATCCCTCCACCCATAGGGGCAACGGCATGTCCGTATTTTTCCCTTGCAAAGGGATAGTCGAGAACCAGGTTCGAAAACAGGGTGATCATGTCACCGGTATCGTCGATGCGCGATTTCCAGCGTTCAAAATAGGCATCGTCATCATAGATGAAATTTTGCACAAGCACAGAGTCACCAGGCCGAGAGAGTGGTGCGTTAAAAGAATAGTCCCTGTAGTCTGCCACGGCGAGTGAAATCAGGTAATATGCAATCGGGTAGCTGGAACGCCACTTGAATGTATGTTTTCCCTCCCCGGCCTCTTCAATTTCCACCAGCACCCCGTTTGAACCTGCCATCAGTTCCTTATCGACGGTGAGGTCCACCCAAACCGAATCTGCTTTATCGGTCAATACCTGTTTTACGGGGAACCAGTCACGTGCATTCAATGGTTCAGAAAGCGTATAGGTCACCCACTGGTTATTCGTATTGTCGTACGCTGAAGTGATCCCGGCAAAGAATCCACGGTCCTGACCTGCATCTCCCTGGTAATGAACAGTAACCACAACATTATCGCCTTTTGAAGCCACTGCAGGCAAAATGAGCTGATCATCGGTGTGTCTCCATTCAGCAGCCGGTGTATCATTCACCTCGATGGCAGTAATCTCCAGTTCATCTATCAGTTGAAAAGACAGGGAATCCACATCCGCAGTGGTTGTTACGTGAATGGATGTAAATCCTTCGATGTAAGTGTTCTGGTTGGATACCTCCAGGCTGAGGTGATAGAACGTAACATCGTACTTCGAAAGCCACTGTTCGTATAGCGGATTTTCATACACCTCCTCCAGGTAATGGTCCAGCGGACAGGATCCATGGTGCTGGGCCTGTAAGGCTATCGGAAATATTATAATGATAAATATAATCTTTTTCACTTATATTACTTGTTTTTCGTGCATTGTTTTTTCATGATTCTTTCTTCCGATCATTTACCAAAAGCGCGATGATCTGAACTACTTTCAATTGTTCTATTTAACTCTTTGGCCTCAATTATTTCTCATCCGCTTGTTCACTCCCAGCAGTTCAACTTACTTCCAACTGGGGAATCTACATATTCTATTTCGCTATCTCCTTGAATCTTTCCGATTCAGCTAAAAACGGAAGAAATCTAACCTGATGTAAAAGGCAGCATCACATTTCAACGAAATATTTAACAATTATGCTACCACTTGAAACGGTAGATCGTAACCTGCCGGTACGCTTCTCCCGGTTGTAAGACAGTTGACGGGAATGATTGTTGATTCGGACTATCCGGAAAATGTTGTGCTTCAAAGCAGACCGCTGAGTGCTTATTATAGGTTATCCCTTTTTTTCCCTTGATATTCTCGACATAGTTCGCGGTATAGAGTTGAACACCAGGTTCGGTGGTCAGCACATCCATTACCCGTCCTGAACCTTCATGGTACAATGTGGCAATTCGCTTGAGTTCCCCGTCGTGGTTATTGACAATATAATTGATATCGTAGCCCGGTGGGGTGCCATCGATTTCTTCCCCGATCCGCCGTACAGTTCTGAAATCGAAGCAAGTGTTTTCTACGTTCAGAATCTTACCAGTGGGAACGGAGTCTGCATTTAATTCGGTTACACTGTCTGCATCGATCATAAGCACATGGCCGAGGATATCCCCCTTACAGTTGTTCAGGTTAAAGTAGGAATGATTCGTCAGGTTCACATGGGTTGTTTTGTCTGTCTTAGCCCGGTAAGCGATGCCCAGTTCATTTTGATCATTGAGTGAATATTCCACTTCCACCAAGAGGTTTCCCGGGTATCCCTCCTCCATATCCGGACTCTGGTAGCCCAGTTTCAGTGCAACATTATCCAGTGTTTTTTCCACCGAAGAAGTCCATAGTACCTTATCAAATCCTTTCGTGCCACCGTGCAGATGGTTGGGACCGTTATTCACCACGAGATTGTACGCTTTTCCTTCGAGAGTAAATCTTCCCTGTGCAATCCGGTTGGCATATCTTCCAATGATCGCCCCGAAATAAGGATGCTCCCCGAGGTATGCATCAAGCGTTTCAAATCCAAGCACGACATCGCCAGGCTGTTTATATTTATCAGGAATGCGGATAGCAGTAATAATGCCCCCATAGTTTGTTATATCCACTTCCATTCCATTATTGTTCTTCAGGCTGTAGAGAAGCACCTCTCTTCCATCA
>CAZPTO010000187.1:0-7040 GCA_964589155.1 uncultured Bacteroidaceae bacterium
ACATTTTCTTTGGCTTCAATGGCCTGGTGAAGCCCGTCAGAATACCGGCGTCCTTCCATGATCCGGCCGGTTTGCTCATCTACGATCTTCACCTTGTTGTCGATGACCACGTATTCCACATCCTTTTCGAACATGGCATAGGCTTTAAGCAGCTGGTTGACCGTGTGGATCCTTTCGGATTTCACTGCATAATCGCGCAGCATCTGGTCCTTGGTCTCCAGCTTTTTCTTCTCCTCCATATCAGATTTTTCAATCTCAGCAATCTCATTCCCGATATCGGGCATGATGAAGAAGTCTGGATCGTCGGAACTGCCTGTAAGCACATCGATCCCTTTATCGGTAAGCTCAACAGAGTTCATTTTTTCTTCAATGATGAAGAAAAGGTCATCGGTCACCAGGTGCATATTCTTGGAGTTCTCCTGCATATAGTGGTTCTCCGTCTTGTGCGTCAGCGCCTTGTTTCCCTCTTCACTGAGCAGTTTGATCAGTGATTTGTTCTTGGGAAGTGCTTTATGTGCCTGCAACAGTTTGAACCCCGCCTTCTCAGAATTTTCTTCATTGAGATGTTTTCGTGCCTCCGTGATAATGTTATTAAATAACGCCCGCTGAGCCTGCATGAGGCGTTCCACTTTCGGCCTGTATTCCATAAACTCGTGGTTCTCCCCTTTGGGTACGGGACCTGAAATGATCAGCGGGGTACGTGCATCATCGATCAGCACAGAATCGACCTCATCAACGATGGCGTAGTTATGCCTGCGCTGCACCAGTTCCTCCGGCGAGTGAGTCATGTTGTCACGCAGGTAATCAAAACCGAACTCGTTGTTGGTTCCGAAGGTAATATCACAGTTGTATGCCTTCCTGCGTGCATCGCTGTTAGGTTGGTGCTTGTCGATACAATCTACCGTAAGTCCGTGGAACTGGTAGATCGGACCCATCCATTCCGAGTCACGCTTGGCAAGGTAATCGTTCACAGTTACCAGGTGTACGCCTTTGCCTGTGAGGGCATTCAGAAACACCGGCAGGGTGGCAACCACTGTTTTACCTTCTCCTGTAGCCATCTCTGCGATCCTTCCCTGGTGGAGTGCCACACCACCTATGAGCTGCACATCGTAGTGCACCATGTCCCAGGTGATCTCATTGCCTCCTGCCATCCACCTGTTCTTCCAGTAAGCTTTGTCTCCTTTGATCTCAATGTGATCAGCATTGGCTGCAAGGTCCTTGTCGTAATCCTGCACGGAGACCTCGATCTCTTCATTATCCTTGAACCGCCTGGCGGTTTCCCGGATGATAGAGAAAGCCTCGGGAATGCTTTCCTGGAGGATCTCTTCATATTTTGCATCAATGGCTTCTTCAAGCTTGTCGATCTTATTGTAGATATCCTCCTTCAGGTTGACATCCACTTCGGGATCATCTCCCTGTGCCTTCAGCCTGACCATCTCCTCCTCTTCTTCCTTCACATGCTCGCGGATTCGTTGTTTGAGGTCAAAAGTACGCTGTCGCAACTCATCGTTTGTAAGCGTGCTGAATGTTTTATAGACTTCCAGGACCTGATCAACGATCGGTTGGATCTCTTTCATGTCCCTGTCTTCCTTATTTCCGAAGAAGTTTGCTAATAATTTATTAATGTCCATATGTCAATTGAATATCTGCTTTATAAGAAACCACAAATTTACTGATATTATTTTTCTTATTGTGGAAAGCCGCCTATTATTGTTCATTCTGGTTTCAAAGATCATACCATCTGTGCATCCCTGCTGTTTTGTCATGGTCATGCAGTTCGGCAGGAACAATGTACCTGAAGTAATCTTCAACAGGCAGATGGCCTGTCCCGGATAAAAAAAATCCGCTGCAAGTAACACTACCTGCAACGGATCTTGTATATCAACAACGAAAAAAATCTATCAATCCATGGAATTATTCATCCTCACTTTCCTCACCCCGCATTCCAAGGATGTCGCGGTCAAACATATAGAGGTTTTTGTCACCAACCAGTTTCAACTTGTCGATGATATCCTTCACTGAGGCTTCCTCTTCGATTTGCTCTTCAACGAACCACTGGATCCAATTGTGTGTGGTATAATCCTTTTCGCTCATGCACACCCCAACGATCTCGTTGATCGATTTGGTAATGTAGCGTTCATGCTCCAGCACAGCCTCAAACAGGCTGGTCAGCTTATCAAATGTCCTGGGCGGCTGATCCAGTCCGGGAATCTCCGCATTGCCGTCACGCTCATTGATGTACCTGACGATTTTCAGCATATGCATGCGTTCCTCCTCTGCCTGTGCATAAAGCCATTCAGCGACGCCGCTATACCCTTCGTTTTCAGCCCATGAAGCCATAGCCAGGTAGAGTTGAGAAGAATAATCCTCTTTCTGGACCTGTACATTGAGTATCTTTTCTACTTTCTCATTTAACATATCTATCGTTTTTAAAGGTTATTAATAATCTTTTTCAGGTTTTTAAATGATTGTGGCTCAATCATACCTTTTTAAAATTGAAATTGTTACATGTTGCTGATGATCGAAGTTCCGAATTCAGAACACTTCTGTTCTGTTGCGCCCTCCATCAGGCGCGCAAAATCATAGGTAACCTTTTTTTGTGAGATGGTCTTCTGCAGTCCGGATATGATCAGGTCGGCAGCTTCGTCCCAGCCCATGTATTGAAGCATCATCACCCCTGAGAGGATCACTGAACCAGGATTCACCTTATCCATTCCTGCGTATTTGGGAGCAGTGCCATGGGTTGCTTCAAAAATCGCGTGACCGGTGATGTAATTGATGTTGGCTCCTGGTGCGATACCAATACCCCCGACAATTGCAGCCAGCGCATCGGAAATATAGTCACCATTGAGGTTCATTGTTGCGATCACGCTGTATTCAGCAGGCCTGGTAAGTATCTGTTGCAGGAATGCGTCGGCGATCACATCCTTGACGATGATCTTGCCTGCTTTCACCGCCTCATCCTGTGCCCTGTTGGCAGCATCCTTGCCATCTTTTTCGGCGATCCTGTCATACTGGTTCCAGGTAAACACCATATCCCCGAAATCCCGCTCAGCAAGTTCGTATCCCCACTGCTTGAACTGACCTTCTGTATATTTCATGATATTTCCTTTGTGCACCAGGGTGACTGAAGGTAATTTCTCGCGCACTGCATATTGGATCGCTGCCCGGACCAGGCGTTCCGTACCCTCTTTCGAGATGGGCTTAATACCCAGTGATACAGTTTCCGGGAAACGGATTGATTCAACTTTCATCTCTTCCAGCAGGAATTTTTTGAGTTGATCATTTTCCGGGGTTCCGTGCAGCCACTCGATGCCGGCATAAATGTCTTCAGAATTTTCTCTGAATATGACCATATCAGTAGTTGTCGGATCTTTTACCGGGGAGGGAACACCTGTGTAATACCGGACGGGACGCAGGCAAACATAAAGATCCAGGATCTGGCGCAATGCGACATTCAGGGACCTGATTCCTCCCCCCACAGGAGTTGTGAGCGGACCTTTAATGGCAACGAGGTGTTCGTGAATGATGTCCAGTGTTTCCTCTGGCAACCATTTACCGGTCTTATTAAATGCCTTTTCGCCGGCGTAAACCTCTTTCCAGGCGATCTTGCGACTTCCGCCATAGGCTTTTTCAACTGCTGCATCGAATACCCTGACAGAGGATGCCCAGATGTCAGGTCCCGTTCCATCCCCTTCTATAAACGGGATGATAGGTTCGTCAGGAACCTGTAATTTACCATAATGATTGATGATCTTTTCTGCTGCCATAAATAATGTTGATTTTATAAATGATTTAACATAATAATACAATGTAAGGGTCAATATGTTCAATTATCAAAATCCAAATTGAATTTTGACTTCATTTTTTCAAGATCAGGATTCTTGCTGATCAGGAAATCAAGTTTGTCCTGATCGGTATATACTTTTTTTACAGTTGTTTCATTTTCAATAAGTTGTGCTTCAAAAACGTATTCGATGTTGGCGATCGTACGTTGAAAATACCGGGTCAGTGCCGGTTTGATCCGATGGATGAAGTTTTCCCGCTGTGCCTGGGTGTTGAGGCTGATCTGGATAATTCCTTTCTCACTCAGCCTGGGCACCTGCTGGCTCATCGTGCTAAAGATCCTGGGATGTGATTTCTCGATGGATGCAGCATAGTCCTTCCATGCTTTACGGATCATTTCTTCTGTCACTTCAATCTTTTCCGGTTCCGGGGCGATGGCTTGATCCACCTGGTCATCCTCATTGATCTCGTCATTTGCCACAGGGATCTTTCTCGGCTGGCCCTTCAGAACACCTTTGATTGAGACAGACCGTGTGTGCACCACCTGGTTTTCCCTGGCGCCGGGCGCCGGTGGTTCTTCTTCCCCGGCGGAGGGTGTTTTTTCCAGCGATTCAGCCGGATCTTTTGTTGCCGGAGCTTTCGTTTCAATCGCAACGACCTCCTTTCGGGGTTCCCCGCCGGATTCGGATGAATATTCCGTTCCTGTACTGTCTGTTTGGTCTTGTTTCGACTTTTCCGGGACGTTATTCTCTGGTACAGGAGGAACTGTCGTTGATTTACCTGGAGATTCCGAGGAGGAGGATCCTGTTCCCGCTGAAGTGGATACACGTTGATCCTGCCCGGAACCTGGTGCTTCGTCAGTTATTTTTTTTTTTGAACCATTGTAAGGTTCGTCAGCCTGACCAGCGCGAGTTCGATGGTAAGCCGTTGGTTCTTGCTCCCGCGGAACTGGAGGTCGGCTTCATTGCAAATCTCCAGCGCATCGTACAGGAACGCTACCGGTGTTGCCGCGGCTTGCCTGAGGTATTGCTCCCTGATATTTGCGCCCACATCCAGCAGAATAGCCGTGGCTTCGTCTTTGGAAACCAGCAGGTCGCGGAGGTGGGAAGCCAGTCCGCTCATAAAATTCCTCGGATCGAATCCTTTCTCAAGAATCTCGTTGAATGTGAGCAATGTTGCGGAGACATTGTTCTCCAGGAAGTATGTAGTAAGTTTGAAATAGTATTCTACATCGAGGATATTCAGGTTCTCAATCACCGAGGCATAGGTGATGTTTTTTTCTGAGAAACTAACTACCTGGTCAAAGATGGATAAAGCATCGCGCATGGCACCCTCTGCTTTCCGGGCGATGATATGCAGTGCATCTTCTTCACAGGTGACCCCTTCCTCACCAGCAATGTATTTAAGGTAATCCACTGCATCCCCGGTTTTTATCCTGTTGAAATCATAGATCTGGCAACGTGAAAGAATGGTGGGGATGATTTTATGCTTTTCGGTCGTTGCAAGGATGAAGATGGCATGTGCGGGTGGTTCTTCAAGGGTTTTAAGAAAAGCATTAAAGGCCTGCTGAGACAGCATGTGCACTTCATCAATGATATAGACACTGTACTTTCCAACCTGGGGAGGGATCCGTACCTGTTCCGTCAGTGACCTGATATCATCCACTGAATTATTAGAAGCTGCATCCAGTTCGTGAATATTGTAAGCCCGGTTTTCATTGAATGATGTACAGGATTCGCATTCATTGCAGGCTTCGATCGTATCTGAGAGATGTTTGCAGTTGATCGTTTTTGCAAAGATCCTGGCACAGGTGGTCTTTCCCACACCGCGCGGCCCACTGAACAAATAGGCATGTCCCAGGTGGTTGTTCTTAATTGCATTTTTGAGTGTGGATGTGATTGCGCCCTGTCCGACTACGCTGCGAAAGTTGTCGGGCCTGTATTTACGGGCAGATACAATAAAATTCTCCATAATCCTTGCTCAAAAAGAGAATGTAAAGATAATGGAAAAGGAAACAGGAAAAAGGAAAACACGGAAGAAAAAATTCAGGCTGAAGCGATCGCCAGGTTGCGCCTTAAATGCCGGGCGGATACCTGCGCATTTGTGCCATGTTGCCATCCTGACAGGAAACCGGTTTGTTGTATGCTGAAAAACAGCCAGATAAAACTTGACCTTCTCGCCCGTTTTTCCTTTGTTGTTTTCCGAAAAGTCACTACATTTGCGGTCGATTTTTAAAACACTTTAAAACAAAAAACGTATGTTGAATCAGTATGAAACCGTTTTCATTGCAACTCCCGTTTTGTCTGAAGTACAGATGAAGGAAACGGTTGACAAATTCAGGGGACTGATCGAGTCTGCGAAAGGCGAGATCGTCCATGAGGAAAGCTGGGGCCTGAAAAAAATGGCCTATCCCATCCAGAAAAAATCCACTGGATTTTACCACCTCCTTGAATTCAAGGTTGAAGGTGAATTTATTGACAAACTTGAAACCGAGTTTCGGCGTGATGAGCGGATCATTCGTTTTCTGACCATGAAAATGGACAAATATGCAATCGCATATGCAGAGAAGAAGAGAGCCCGCAAAGCAGCTGAAACCGAAAAAGCAAAGGAGGAATAAGACATGGCACAAGCAAATTCAGAAATCAGGTACCTCACACCGCCAACGGTTGAGATCAAGAAGAAGAAGTATTGCCGTTTCAGGAAGAACCGGATCAAGTACATTGATTACAAAGATCCCGAATTCCTGAAAAAGTTCCTGAACGAACAGGGTAAAATCCTTCCGAGGAGACTGACAGGTACCTCCCTGAAGTTCCAGAGAAAAGTATCTGTAGCAGTGAAACGTGCGCGTCACCTTGCGCTGCTGCCTTATGTAACTGATATGATGAAATAATCCGGAGGACAGATCATGGAAATTATATTAAAACAGGATATGCCAAACCTTGGTCACAAGGATGACATTGTAACCGTGAAAGACGGCTATGCGCGAAACTATCTGATTCCTAACGGACTGGCAATTAACGCAACAAGGACTGCCAGGAAAGTTCATGAAGAGAACCTGCGCCAGCGTGCACACAAAGAGGCACAATTGAAAGAAGCTGCGGAGGAACTTGCAGAAAAGCTGAAAGATGGTTTCTAAAAAATGGATATATTAGTCATCCTATTTTATTTGTCGAACATTCAGCAACAATTGCTGTAGAAATTGAAAAAGATAAATTAATTGGTGTCATGGTATATTCTGAATTTGATGAATATAT
>CAZPTO010000188.1:0-6983 GCA_964589155.1 uncultured Bacteroidaceae bacterium
ATTGTGAAGGACCATGGAACCATTTTTCTCGGCGGACCGCCATTGGTGAAAGCCGCTACTGGTGAAGATGTGACCGCAGAAGAACTGGGGGGAGGACACGTGCATACCTCCATTTCAGGCGTTGCCGATCACCTTGCTGAGAATGATCGTGACGCGTTGCAGATTTGCAGGAATATTTTTGAAACCATACAGGTCCCCGAACGGCAAAAACTTGACCGCGCAGAAATCCGGGACCCACTATACAGTACGAAACATATAGCCGGCGCCATTCCGGTATCCAGTCGTGAGCCTTACGATGTAAGGGAGATCATCGCCAGGCTGGTGGATGGCAGTGAATTTTCAGAATTCAAAAAAAATTACGGCAACACGCTGGTCACCGGGTTTGCCCACCTCATGGGATACCCGGTAGGGATCGTTGCCAACAATGGTATTCTTTTCTCCGACTCCTCGCTGAAGGGGACACATTTTGTCGAGCTATGCGATTACAGGGGAATCCCCATTATCTTCCTGCAGAACATTTCCGGCTTCATGGTGGGCAAGGAGTATGAGCATGGTGGCATTGCTAAGGACGGAGCAAAGATGGTTCATGCGGTTGCCAATACCCGGGTGCCCAGGTTCACCGTGATCATAGGAGGATCCTTTGGTGCCGGCAATTACGCAATGTCTGGAAGGGCCTATGATCCAAACCTGTTGTTCATGTGGCCCAATGCAAAGATTTCCGTGATGGGCGGTGAGCAGGCTGCCGAAGTGCTGTCAACCATTCGTGAAGACCAACTCAAAGCACGGGGGGTCGAAATGACCGAAGCGCAGAAGCAAGAGATCCGCCAGCCGATCATAGAAAAATACGAAAAGGAAGGTTCTGCATATTACAGCACCTCCAGGCTGTGGGACGATGGAATCATTGCACCGGCAGACACGAGAACAATACTTGGGCTGGCCATCTCGGTCTCCCTGAATGATAAATTCAAAGCACCCCGTTCCGGGGTCTACAGGATGTAATGAGCAGTGCATATACCATATCAACAGCAATAGGTCATACAGGCCATATCATACTCAACCGGCCCGAGGTACATAATGCCATGCATATCGGCATGATCAGGGAAATCGCAAAAGCCGTAAGGGAGTTCGACAACCGCGACGGGATCAGGATCATCTTCATCTCAGCAAATGGCCAGAACTTCAGTGCAGGTGCCGACCTCAAATGGATGAAGGAGGGATTAAAGCAAGACAAAGAAGAACTTTACCGTGAAAGCAGGGAACTGGCCAGTTTGTTCAACACAATCTACAATGCATCGAAGATTACCGTTGCCCTTGCCAGGGGAAAAGTGATGGGAGGTGCCAACGGAATCATTGCAGCAACCGATATTCCAACAGCCATCAGCGGCACCTCATTTGCATTTTCAGAAGTAAAACTGGGATTAGTCCCGGCAACCATCGCACCCTATATAGTGCAGCGTACAGGCAAAGCTGCTGCTTACGAATGGATGCTGTCAGGTCGCCTGTTCACTGCTGAAGAGGCGCTTGAAAAGGGGCTGATTTCACGTATCATTCCGGAGAAAGAAGCGGATCAGCCGGGAGAATTGCTCGATCCATTGCTCCGCAACGGCCCCGAGGCCATGAAGGGTATCAAGCGCATGTTCAGGGAACAACACCTGGATCAACACCCGGATCAGTTGATCGAATCAACATCGCAGCTGATTGCTGAATTCCGGGTTGCTGATGAAGGACAGGAAGGCATCCGTGCATTTTTTGAAAAACGTCAACCCCGCTGGATCAATGAATAATCATTCTTTTAATACCATCTTAATCGCCAACCGTGGCGAGATCGCTGTCAGGATCATCAAGGCTGTCAGAAAGGCCGGCATGAAAGCCGTTGTCGTGCATACCGAAGTGGACAGGGAACTGCCGTTTGTAAAACTTTCCGATGAATCATGGTCCCTGGGCCAGGGCACTCTTGCCGAAACCTATCTGAACCAGCAACTGATCATCGACATTGCGAAACGCTCCGGCGCATCGGCGATCCATCCCGGTTATGGCTTTCTCTCGGAAAATGCTGCTTTTGCATCCCTTTGCAGGGAACATCAGATCACCTTCATCGGGCCGGATCCGGAAGTGATCGACCTGATGGGGAACAAAGCCAATGCGCGCGAGACAGCAAAAAAATTCGGCGTACCGGTCATCGAAGGGATCACGGGCTCAACGAAAGAGATCATTTCGAATGCAGACCATTTGGAATTCCCGGTACTTATCAAACCTGCAGCAGGAGGCGGGGGCAAAGGCATGCATATCGTCGAATCCAGGGAAGTACTGGAAGATATGCTCAGCGATGCCACCCGGGAGGCGAAAAACTATTTTGGTTCCGACGAACTGTATGTCGAGCGCTATATCAGGGAAGCAAGGCATATTGAAGTGCAGGTACTGGCCGACCACCATGGCAACGCGGTGCACCTGTTCGAACGGGAATGTACACTGCAAAGGCGCTACCAGAAGATTATCGAGGAGGCCCCCTCCCCTTCGGTTTCCGAAGCTACCCGGAAAAAAATTACGGACAGCGCCCTCAAACTTACCCGGGGCATCAACTATACAAATGCCGGAACCATCGAATTCCTGATGGATGAAAATGAAAACTTCTTTTTCATCGAGATGAATACCCGCATCCAGGTCGAACACCCGGTAACAGAAATGATTACCGGTCTCGATATTGTCAGGGAGCAGATACACATCGCCGGAGGGGAGCAACTCAGTATCACCCAGGATACGCTCAAAATAACAGGTCATGCCATAGAAGCAAGACTGTATGCCGAAGATCCGGCGAGTGAGTTCATGCCATCAACTGGCAAGATACGCAAGGTAAATACAAGGAACGTCACCCTGCGGCTCGACGAGGGGTACCGGGAAGGTAACACCATCACACCCTATTATGACCCCATGATCGCCAAGGTTGTTTCGCATGGCTCCAGCAGGAAAGAGGCAACCAGGCAACTCGTAAGCGGTCTGAGAAACTATCATCTCTCCGGCGTAACCACCAACCGGGATTTCCTGGTAACACTGCTGCTTTCGAAATATTACACCGAAAACAGATTACATACCAGGCTCATTGACCAGAAAATAGGACCCCTGCTGGAACAGCTGGACCATTCCCTGGAGAAAGCTGACCAGGAACTTGTACTCGGAATCCTCACAGTTGTAGCCATTCACCATGATTACAGGGCCGAGTCTACCTGCACTGTCTGGAATGAAATTGGTCACTGGAGGCAGCTGCCCGACATACAACTTGAATTCAGGAACCAGATCTACAGGATCCCTTTCACGTTCCGGGATCACCGAAAAACAGTGGAGCTGGATGTGGCAGGAAAAACATTCAGCATCACGATACTGGAACATATCGAAAATTTTTACAAACTGCGGGTCAACGGACAACAATTCATTGCCTGGGCGGACGTTGACGGTGCCGATATCATCCTCGACGTGGACCAGTTCACTTTCCATGCACAGCGTATGGATATCCCGGATGAACGATATGCCGGGGAAGGGCCGGGAGCACTTTCAGCATCAGATGCCAAAACTGTTATGGCACCACTGAATGGGAAAGTGGTCAAGATCAATGTAAAAGAATCGGACACGGTAAAAAGTGGTGACACCCTCCTGGTGATTGAATCCATGAAAATGGAGAACAGGATCGTCGCGCCGCGTGATGCGGAAATAGAAAAAATAAATATCTCCATCGGAGACCTGGTAGAGACCAACAAATTATTAATCAATTTAAAATAAACGTAAATGGACCCTCTGTTAACAAAAAAGCATGATGATTTCAGAGAACAGGTAAGAACCTTTTCAGAAAAGGAGATCAGACCGGTTGCTGCTGAATTGGATGAAAAAGCAGTATTCTCAACCGAACTCACTGAAAGAATGTTCGATGAAGGGTACCTGCGCATCAGCACCCCGGAAGAGTATGGGGGAATGGGGTTGGACACCCTTTCATACATTATCGCCGTGGAAGAGATCGCCCGGATAGATGGTTCCCAGGCAGCCACCGTAGCTGCGCATAATTCCCTGGGGCAGGCGCCAATTATGGCCTACGGAACCGATGCGCAGAAGAAAAAATTTCTGCCCATGCTTACTGCAGGAAAGAAATTATGGGCCTTTGGCCTGACAGAACCCAATGCAGGATCAGACTCCAACAACACGGAGACCACAGCAGTGCTGGATGACGGCAACTGGGTGATCAACGGGAAGAAAATCTATATTACCAACGTGGCCTCTGAGATGGCAGGCGGGGTGACCGTCCAGGCGGTTACCGGTGAACGTCCCAATGGCATGAAGGAGCTGTCTGTGATTCTTGTCCCGCGCGATACCGAAGGATACCACAGCGAAGTCATCAATTCCAAGATGATGTGGCGCGGTGCAGATACAGGCCGGATTTTTTTCGACAATGTAAAAGTGCCTGAAGAATATATCCTCGGGGAACGCGGCAAGGGATCCAGGATCATGCTGGCCACCCTCGACGCCGGAAGGCTTTCTATTGCAGCGATGGGACTCGGACTTGCACAGGGCGCTTTTGAAATGGCCATGGAATATGCGAGCAAAAGGATACAGTTCAACAAACCCATTCGCAGTTTTCAGGCCAACTCATTTAAGCTGGCCGATATGGCCCTGAAGATCGAACTGGCCAGGAACCTGCTCTATAAAGCATGCTGGCTCAAGGACAATAAGCAACCCTTTGGAAAGGAAGCTGCCATGGCAAAACTCTACACCTCTGAGATCGCCAGGGAGATCGCTAACGAATCCCTGCAGATCCACGGCGCGCACGGACTTATGAAAGAAAATCCCATTGAAAGGTTCTACCGTGACCAGCGCATTCTAGAGATTGGCGAAGGAACCTCAGAGATCCTCCGGCTGGTCATTGCCAGGCACCTTGGAATCAGGTAAAACCCCTAACATATTATGGAATCACTGGAAAGCAGGAAAAAAGACCATATCGACCTTGCCTTTAAATCCCAGACCGGAAGGTTTGAGATCGACGACAGGTTCAACTACGAACCCATGCTTGCGGCACACCCTGCAGGCGGAATCGAACCCTTCACTTTCCTGGGCAGGAAACACAACATACCCATGTGGGTCAGCAGCATGACCGGCGGTACAAAAATGGCCGGCACAATCAACCGGAACCTTGCAAAAGCATGCGGTGAGTTTGGCATGGGGATGGGCCTGGGATCCTGCAGGATCATCCTGGACGATGACACCTATTTTGAAGATTTCAACATGCGGCCGGTGATCGGCCCCGACATGCCGCTATGGGCCAACCTGGGCATTGCGCAGATCGAGGAACTGCTCGACGAAAATAAAACCTCCCTGGCTGACGAACTTGTAAAAAAGTTGCAGGCCGACGGGCTGATCATTCATGTGAATCCCATGCAGGAATGGTTCCAGCCGGAAGGGGATGTGCTCAAATATCCACCACTGGAGACGATTAAAAAATTTATGGACGGATTCCCCCACCCGCTGATTGTGAAAGAGGTGGGACAGGGCATCGGACCCGAAAGCCTGAAAGCCTTGCTTCAGCTTCCATTGCAGGCCATTGAATTTGCCGCGTTCGGGGGCACCAATTTTGCCCGCGTCGAACTGCTCAGGGATGAGCGCGCAGATACCAACCTGTTCGAACCCATGTCCTATATCGGGGAGGACGCGCTGACTATGGTGGAGCATGTAAACAGGATCATCGCTGAAGAAACACCTGCATGCAGGGAACTGATCATCTCCGGCGGGGTAAAAAATTTCCTGGACGGATACTACCTTGTAAAAAAATCGACATTACCGGCAATTTACGGGATGGCATCTACCTTCCTGAAACACGCTACGGAAGATTATGAACAGCTCAGGAATTTCATAGAGGGACAGGTACACGGACTGGAGATGGCATATGCATACCTTACTGTAAAGAAATAAAGCAGATGGCACAACACAAGGCAATATCAGGATTTTCGAAATTGTCTTCAGACGACAAAGTGAACTGGCTGAAAGAAACGGTTGGCCTCCCGGAATCCTTTGTCCATGATCTCCGGTCCCACCTTCACCAGGACCCGAAAAAGCAGGAACTATACGAAGAGTTCAGCGAAAATACAATTTCCAATTTCTTTATTCCTTACGGACTGGCACCCAATTTCCTGGTCAATAATAAATGGTACGCCGTACCTATGGCCATCGAGGAAAGCTCGGTCGTTGCTGCCGCCTCCCATGCGGCAAAATTCTGGTCCGCACACGGGGGATTCACAGCGGTGGTGGAGGACCCCATTAAAGTCGGGCAGGTACATTTTATATGGACCGGGGACAGCAGGTTCATTGCAGACCTGTTCAACAAATCAAAAGATGCGCTGGCATCCGCCATGGAACCATATACCGAAAACATGAAAAAAAGGGGCGGCGGTATCAAGGAGATCAGGCTGGTGGATAAATCCCGCGACATGGATCATTATTTCCAGCTGCATGCAGATTTCAGGACGGCCGAGGCCATGGGCGCCAATTTTATCAATACGGTGCTGGAAGCACTTGCAGGGGAGTGGAAGAAGATCGTGCAGGAGGAAACTGAATCACTCAATGTTCCGGGAACACTCGAGATCAACATGGCCATCCTGTCCAATTATACCCCGGAAAGCCTGGTCAAAGTATCGGTGGAAACGGATGTTTCAGCACTTGGGGTGTTTGACGCGGAGCTCCCAGGAAAAGCTTTTGCAGAAAAATTTATGCGGGCCGTGGAAATCGCCAGGGTTGACCCCTACCGTGCGGTCACCCACAACAAGGGGATCTTTAATGGCATGGACGGAGTGGTGATCGCTACGGGTAATGATTTCAGGGCCGTGGAAGCCTGCGGGCATGCGTATGCAGCGCGTGACGGTCAATACAGGAGCCTGTCATCGGCATCACTGGAAGATGATCTTTTCCGGTTCACGCTTGAAGTACCGATGTCTGTAGGAACGGTGGGGGGA
>CAZPTO010000189.1:0-6968 GCA_964589155.1 uncultured Bacteroidaceae bacterium
TCTCGCTCTCCCTCTCTCTCGCTCTCGCTCTCTCTCTCGCTCTCCCTCTCTCTCCCTCTCTCTCCCTCTCTCTCGCTCTTCCCATCTTCCCCGCTTCCCTAAACTTTCCTATCTAATTATTGAAATAATTACATATATATAGTATATTGTAATGCACTTTTGCAATTAATGATCAAATGATAACAATATGTCAAACCTGAAGCAAAAATTAAAAGAGAAGATTGATCTCTGGAGGCCCCGTACTGCAAAACTGGCCAAGGAGCATGGTGATGTTGTAATTGATAAAGTGACTATAGGGCAGGCGCTCGGAGGTATGCGCGGACTCAAGAGTCTGGTTACAGATATCTCCTACCTGGATCCACAGGAGGGTATCAGGTACAGGGGCTATACACTTCCGGAAGTATTTGAAAAGCTCCCCAAGCCCCAGGGATCGGACATGCCCTACGTTGAAGGAGCCTTTTACCTGTTACTTACCGGTGATATTCCCACCGACAAAGAGGTTGCAGATGTAGCGGATGAATTCAATAAACGCAGGATCCTGCCAAGATATGTGTATGAAGTGATCGATGCATTTCCATCTGCATCCCACCCCATGGCAATTTTTTCCACGGCCATCCTGACCATGCACCGTGAATCATTCTTTTCAAAAAAATATCACGCCGGCATTAATAAAAACGACTACTGGGATCCAATGTATGAAGACAGCCTGAACCTGTTGGCAAAACTCCCGGAGATCGCGACCTATATCTATGCAAAATTGTATCGCGATGGAAACAGGATCCAGTCGAACCCCAATATGGATATGGGAGGGAATTATGCCCATATGATGGGGATTCCAAAACCCTATGATGATGTTTCAAGGTTGCATTTCATCATTCATGCCGACCATGAAAGCGGTAATGTGAGTGCACATACAGGTCACCTTGTGGGAAGCTCACTTTCAGATGTTTATCTTTCAATTTCTGCAATGATCAACGGACTTGCCGGACCATTGCACGGACTGGCCAACCAGGAAGTGCTCAGGTGGCTGCAGGACCTGGTGCATCGCATGGATGGAAAGGTGCCTTCCAAGGAAGAGATCAGACAATTTGTCTGGGATACGCTGAATTCCGGACAGGTGATCCCGGGATACGGACACGCAGTATTGAGGAAAACCGATCCGAGATACGCACTGCAGCGTGATTTCTGCCTGACACACCTGAAGGATGACCTGTTGTTCAAGTATACCGATATGCTTTACCAGGTGGTGCCCGATATTCTTAAGGAACACGGAAAGGCAAAGAACCCGTGGCCCAATGTTGACGCACAATCAGGAGTTATTCAGTGGCACTATGGTGTGACCGAATATGATTTCTATACCGTCTTGTTCGGTATCGGCAGATCCATCGGTATCACAGCCAACCTGATCTGGGATCGCGCCCTGGGTTATCCGCTGGAACGACCAAAATCCATTACTACGGAGATGCTGGAAAAAATGGCGATGAAATCCAAAATGAAATAAAACCTGGTAATAGCAAAAAGACTGTTCCACGCCACCAGGCTATTGCAACATACCAAAACAGGTGTTCATAGTAGCGCCTGGATCTTGTTCAGCAGTTCTTCCATCTGATACGGTTTGCTGAGATAATCATCCGCTCCGGCGGCCAGGCACTGATCCCTGTCTACTGCCAGGGTATTGGCTGTAATGGCAATGATGGGGACCCGGCGCTCAGGGGTGGATTCGGTCTCCCGGATTTTCTTTGTGGCTGTGATCCCGTCCATGACAGGCATCTGAATATCCATCAGCACCAGGTCATATTTTTCCAGGGCAAACATATCAAGTGCTTCTTTGCCATTGTTTGCCAGGTCTATGCGCTTTACTTTCTTTTTCAGGCTCATCAGAACGATCTTCTGGTTAATGACGTTGTCTTCCACCAATAACACAATCAGATCCCGGATGTTTTTATTGCCTGCAACCGGAACAGTTTCCGCGTCCGGTTCCTTCTCGTTCTTGCCGGTGGCATTCCCGGGTTGCTCCTGTGCAGAAAATAATTTCTGCTGAACATCAGAAGTAGCGGTGCAGAGCGATTCCTTCAGTTCACCCTGCGCATTCGCCATCCTGTTCGTATGCACCAGCAGGATGATCAGCGCGGGACCGATGATAAGTGCGACAAAGGTCAATATCAGCAAGCTATTGCTGTCCATAGTGAAACGGAGAATTAGAAGTTATAAATTGAATTCCATGTATTGGGGGTGGCTATTCCCGTATTCAAATATAAGACTATATATAGAATAATCGGGATTTTTTCCAGTTTTGCACTGAAAAAACCACAATCTGCAAATCATTTTTCCTCTCTTTACGTTTAATTAATAAAGGAGTTTGATAAATTTACTGAATTATGAAGAGCAAGGATTACAGCATAATTGTGATCGTGGCATTCCTGATGCTGTTCAGCAGTGGATTATATGCACAGGATGCCCCGCAGGGAATGGTGGAGTATACGCCCGAGTTTGAGTTCCGGGAGGGGATCTACCCGAATTTCATGTCTGTGAAGCAGAACAATCCGATCCCCAAGACCAGGCTGGTAACGGAAGCAGACCTCTTCTCCAGGGATTTCTACCAGCAGGTAACCGAGGCAAAATATATTGTATTCTATGACGATAATGGTGTGCAGCAACGTCTGACGACTTCAAATATTTGGGGCTACGGCCGGAACGGTGTACTTTATATCAACCTGGGATCCCGTTTTCACAGGATTAGTTTCATAGGTAAGATCGGGCATTTTGTTGCATCCATCACTACGTATAACTCAGGCTACTATGATCCGTACTATTACAACCAGAGTTATTACTATAACCGTTATAACAGGTCACCGAATTCGAATTATTCCTCCACCGAGGTGCGTCAGTACCTGATCGATTTCGAGACCGGGAAGTTGATGGAATTTGATGTCAGGGCGGTGGAGATCTTACTGATGAACGATCCGGAATTGCACGATGAATATATGCAGTTGCGCAGAAAGAAGAAGAAGCAATATAAATTTGTTTATATTCGGAAATTCAACGAACGTAACCCACTCTATTTCCCGGAGAGGTAGAAAATAAATTTAATATTCAATCAAAATTCAGGCGGATGCATAAAATCTTATTGCTGGTATTGATCACCTTACCACTGAACCTGGTTTTCGGACAACGGGAATACCTGCCCACGGAAGAGGACCTCGATGTATTTCATACAACAAAAACATATGTAGTACTGGAGGATAACCCCATTTCAGAATATAATTTCGAGATCAAAGATGCAGTCGATCAATACTGGGACATTACTGAATACGAGTTCCTGCAGTATAAAGATTTTTTCAAAAAATCCCGGGATCCAAACGCATCATTTCTCTATACGGCCACGGTTTCCTTTGAAAAGGATAAATCGAATACCCGCTATACATTCCTGTGTCTCTCGCTGGGGGGCGACCATGCTAGACTGGATGACATGAAGGATGTTGTGAATATCCCGCTGAGCTATTATGGTGTGGATGAAGACCGGTATACTTACAAGCTGGGAACACTGGTGAATTTCTTACAGAAGCATGTCAGCATGATCACCGAACATCCTGAAATGATCTCCCAGAATATTTTCCGGGAATACAACGACAATATGTCGGAGATTACCGGGAAAACCTTGTATGTGATTGAGGATGAGCTGGAAAAGGAGATCAGTTCGGAGGCACGTTTCAGATCGGTTTATCCATACGCATTCAAATTCGTGACCAGGGAAGAGGTGAAGGAGGCCATCATGAACCAGGACAAAGAGGTGGTTTTCCTGCATAAGGTCGGACCAGAAGGTAAAAAACTCAGCGCCAGGGTATACAAGATCCTGATCGGGGCAGGTGATTCCGATTTCTACTATTTCGATTACCATAAGATCAATTCCAGGAAGCCGGATGCATTCCTTGAAAAAGACCTGAAGAAACTTTCCCGTGCGAACTAAGCAGAACTGCCGGCAAATCACTAAATTTGCGCAATTGTAAATTTTTTGATCAAACTCCTTCTGTGTATGGCTTCGCAAAAACCATCTGTTCCCAAAGGGACACGCGATTTTTCACCTGTTGAAATGTCCCGCCGCAACTATATTTTTGAAACCATCCGGAGTGTTTTCAAAAAATATGGCTTCCTGCCCATCGAAACACCAGCCATGGAAAATTTGTCCACCCTGCTGGGAAAATACGGGGAAGAGGGGGACAAGCTCCTGTTCAGGATCCTGAACAGTGGCGATTTTCTGCGTGGGATCGACAGCAAGGTAACGGGAAATGCATCATCTGCAGAGATCGTCTCGCGCATTTCCAAGCGCGGATTGCGCTATGACCTTACCGTTCCTTTTGCGAGATACGTGGTGCAGCACAGGAACGAGATCAACTTCCCTTTCAAGCGTTACCAGATCCAGCCGGTCTGGCGTGCAGATAACCCGCAGAAGGGGAGGTACCGCGAGTTTTACCAGTGTGACGCCGATATGATTGGAAGCCATTCCCTGGTCAATGAATATGAGCTGGTAAAGATCATCGGCGAAGTTTTTTCTTTGCTTGCACTGCAGGTCACGATCAAGATCAACAACAGGAAGATACTGGCCGGGATCTCCGAAATAATCGGCGAACAGGACAGGATCGTGGATATCACCGTGGCCATTGATAAACTGGAAAAGATCGGGATTGATAAGGTAAAAGAAGAGCTGCTTTCAAAAGGAATATCAAACGCATCGCTCGACAAGCTCGATCCGGTATTTGCAATGGACGGTGATAACCAGCAGAAGCTTGCACTGCTCGAGGCTTATCTCTCCGGTTCGCAGACAGGGCTGCAGGGGATCAACGAGATCAGGAAGCTGATGGAATACCTGGAGACGGATGACCCTGCCACCGGAATTGAACTGGACATTACCCTGGCACGGGGATTGAATTACTATACCGGGGCGATTATCGAAGTGAAATCTGATGAAGTGGAGATCGGCAGCATATGCGGTGGTGGGCGCTACGACGATCTGACAGGGATTTTTGGAATGCCGGATGTATCTGGCGTGGGAATCAGTTTCGGTGCCGACCGGATCTATGATGTCCTGCTTCAGCTGGAACGGTTTCCTGCCTCCACGGAAGAGCACACGCAACTGCTGTTCGTCAATTTCGGTGAAGCGGAGGTGAAATACATACTACCTATGTTGGGGAAATTGAGGGAAGCCGGCATCCGTGCAGAGCTTTATCCGGACCCGGCGAAGATGAAAAAACAAATGACTTTCGCCAACCAGTCAGAAATTCCCTTTGTAGCCCTGGTGGGTGAAAATGAGGTCGATGCACAGAAGGTGACCCTGAAGAACATGGAGACCGGCGATCAACAGATGTTGTCTTTTGAAGAAATGTTGACAGTTCTGAAGCGGTAACTGTCAAAGAACATCTTTCCTTTCAGGCTTTTTTCCGTAATTCACATCGGAAAAACAGTGATTCATGATGACAAGAGCACACCGGATCAGTGACGATGTGATCGACTGGAAGATCATAGCAACGTTACTCGATAACGACAGAAGCCTGGAGCTTTCGGAGGGAAGCAGGGAACAGATTATAAAATGCAGGGAATATCTCAACAGCAGACTTTCGCAGCGGACCGATTCGCTGTACGGCATCAATACCGGGTTTGGTTCACTTTGCGACAAGGTGATCTCGACGGGTGACCTGGGCCTCCTGCAGAAAAACCTGGTTATGTCGCATGCCTGCGGTGTAGGGGAGCAGGTACCGGATGAGATCGTCAAGCTGATGCTTTTCCTGAAGCTGCAATCCCTGTCATACGGCAACTCCGGGGTGCAGCTTGCGACCGTTCAGCGGCTGATTGACTTCTATAATAACGATATTCTACCCGTGGTCTACCAGTATGGTTCGCTCGGTGCTTCAGGTGACCTGGCACCATTGGCACACCTGAGCCTGCCGCTGATTGGAATGGGGGAGGTGGTGATGGATGGTAAGACCGTTCCCTCGAAAGTCATGCTGAAAAAATTCGGATGGGAACCGATCGACCTCCAATCGAAAGAAGGCCTGGCATTGCTGAACGGCACGCAATTTATGAGTGCATATGGTGTGCATATGTGCCTGCGTGTATTCAAGCTCTCCAAGCTGGCAGATATCATTGGTGCCCTCTCGCTGGATGCCTTCGATGGAAGGATCGAGCCCTTCCATGAGCTGATCCAGAAGATCAGACCGCACCAGGGTCAGGTCAAAACAGCAGCGCGGATCAGGTGGTTGCTGGCTGACAGTGGGATCATGCACCGTGACAAACCACATGTGCAGGATCCCTATTCCTTCAGGTGCATTCCCCAGGTGCATGGCGCCTCCAAGGATGCCATCAATTATGTGGCCTATGTTTTTCAGAATGAGATCAATTCGGTAACCGATAATCCCACCATTTTCCCGGATGAGGACCTGGTCATCTCCGCGGGTAATTTCCATGGTCAGCCACTTGCACTGGCTTTTGACAACCTGGCGATCGCGCTGTCTGAGTTGGGAAATATTTCGGAAAGGCGCACCTACCAGCTGCTCTCAGGGACCAGGGGGTTGCCTGCCTTCCTGGTGGCAAATTCGGGGTTGAATTCCGGGTTTATGATCCCGCAGTATACGGCAGCCTCGATGGTGAGCCATAACAAGCAACTGTGTACCCCCTCTTCGGTCGATTCCATTGAATCATCGCAGGGACAGGAGGATCATGTGAGCATGGGCGCCAATGCTGCAGTGAAGGCTTACAAGGTAATGGAGAACCTTGAACGGATCCTGGCCATTGAGCTTTACAATGCCGCCCAGGCACTGGACTTCAGGAGACCGGCAAAAAGTTCATCAACCCTGGAATCTTTCATGGAACGCTATCGGAAGCGGGTCGGGTTCATTGAGAATGATAAAGTGATGTATGAAGATATCAACGAAACCGTGGATTTCCTGAGAGAAGTGGAACTGGGCGAACGGTTC
>CAZPTO010000190.1:0-6950 GCA_964589155.1 uncultured Bacteroidaceae bacterium
TGAACACTGTTTTCCCTGATGTGGATTCGTCATGAATCAGGCCCCCGATGTTACGCTTGTGGGAAGCCGAGACGGGGATTACCGGCCGGCCACTGCGGATCGTAGCGCCAATATCTTCCTCGACCCAGCCTTCAGACTGTGCTTTTTTGACCAGTTTATTCATCAGGCGTGTAACCGATGATTGTTTGGTGGATATGCTCCGCCTGATCTGCACGAGCTCCTGGGAAGCATTATCACGCACCTGTCCGTGTTTATTCAGGATCTTCCCGATCCTTTCCGATACATATGGGTATAGTTTAATTGTTTTGGTTAGTTTTCGCAGCTGCGGGTATACATCCTCTTCCCTGCCCTGGAAAAAATTAACAATCTGTCTTACCGATTCCAGGCTTTTTGCCAGTCCTGCAACCTCCTCGACTTCCAGGAACGTTCCCTCAATTTTCGCCTTTTTCAGTGCTTTGCGGCTGTCGTGAAACTGGTGTATGGGGAAATCCTCATCGCTGAGCTGGATCAGCCTGTATTCATTTACCAGGTCGAGCTCTGCTTGAATCTGAGCTCGGGATTGCAGCATATGCAATTGTTCCACCAGTTCACGACCCGGTTCAAAAAGGCAGTATTCACCTACAAGTTCGCGGATGCGCCGGAATCCTATTTTCTCCTCAAAATTAGACGGGTAGATCAAGATCGTAAAGTTTGCTTCAAAATTAGCAAAAGGATGGAAGGTAGCAATATTAAAGATCAGAACACGTGCGTAAACAATCAGCTATGAATCCACATAATGGGATGCGCAGCACCTGTAATGGTTTTACTTGTTGTTGCGGGATTTGATTTTTTTAAAAGACCTTTTTTCAAGGTCTTTATTTGCATCTTCATAGCCTTTTTCCATCAGGTTGCTCACCTGCTTCATATTGGAACGATTAAACGCTGAGAGATCCGGTTCAATAAGCAGGTCAGCATCTTCCGTCTGCAGTTTAGCCGAGGCCATCATCGTGTAATGATAGCTATTCAGGATTATATCAATAATGTTTTCCGGCACACCATACTCATGTTTCGCATTGAGATCGACAGCGATCACTTTACGGGCTCCCATATCCTTGAGCGTAATCACGGGGACGCTTTCAACGACACCACCATCCACCAGTAATCTTCCATCTATTTCCACAGGCTTAAATATACCAGGTATGCAGGTACTTGCCATTGCAGCCCTGGCAACCGAACCCTTATTCAGCACAACCTTCTCACCGGTAGTGATATCTGCAGCCACCATTGCCAGCGGTATATGCGCATCTTCAATGTTTTTATCACCGATATGCTTTTTGATCAATTCTCCAAGTTTTTCATTGGAGAGCAGTGCAAATCGGGACAAAGAGATGCCGGATACATCGAGCCAGTTCAATTCTTTGGCAATTGCTTCTATTTCTTTCCAACTCTTACCAAACGCAGCGAACGCAGCCACAAACGCTCCAATACTCGTTCCTGTAATCCGCGTGATGCGGATCCTGTATTCATCAATTGCCTTCAGTACCCCGACATGCGCAGCCCCCAGGACGGCTCCGCCTCCCAGTGCCAGTCCGCGCTTTTTATGATATACCGAGTTCATAGCAGTATTTTCAGGAAATGTTCTTTATCATAATTATTCTTTCGAAATAAATGAAGAACGTGCAATAACCTCTCCCTGGGGATATGCAGCATCACCGGTTTGCTCTGCCGTAATGAGGATTTCCTGAAATTCATAAGGAGAAAGTGTCTCAAGTGAAGCTTTTTTAGCATTCTTCAACCTCAGTTGTCCGACATTCTTATATCCATCATATGTATCGAGCCAAACCACGTAATAACTGGCCGGCGTCGCGAGTCTCTCAGGGCTTGCAAGGTGTTTTGCCTTGATAGAGATTTTGTAGTTCTCGTTCTTATCCTCTTTTACTTTCAAACTTATTTCTGCTGCAGGTACCATTTCAGAAACCGGAAAATCTGCAGTAGTTGCGCATGATGCCAGTAAGAAAACGAGACAGAAGGCTAATATAATCTTTGATGTTCGCATAGTGATATTTTTCTATTAAAAATAAGGCATTTATCCTAATTTTCAGAATTTGTGCAATAAATATTTTTTTTTTTGCTATAACATTATCAAATGTGTTATCCACAAGATTCATGTGTAAATAACTCAGCAAAATTTCTCTGGGTTAATTGGTTATAAATTTCGATTCATCTCAAAGATGAGGGTTTCAGTCTTACGTACATTGTTCTTTAACATTCCTTTTCCTATTTTTACTGTTTTATTAACAAATTCAGCAGAGGATGACAAAACGGAAAGTCAGAATGGGAATGGTCGGGGGTGGTCCCGGTTCCTTTATCGGAATTATTCATTTTAACGGAGCAGTCCTGGATGGACAGATTGAACTTGTCTGCGGGGCATTCAGCTCTGATCCCGAAAAATCCCTGGCTACAGGAAAAAGCTACTATCTTCCCGAAGAGCGCATCTATGGTTCCTACCAGGAGATGATTACGAAGGAACATAAGAGGCCGGAAGGTGAGCGGATGGACTTTCTCTGCATCGCCACACCGAACCATGTACATTTCGGTCCTGCGAAAATGGCGCTTGAACATGGTTTTCATGTTGTAAGTGACAAGCCCCTGACCTATACCACCGAAGAGGCCCGGGAACTTGTGGACCTGGTGGAAAAGACCGGGCTGATTTTTGCAGTCACACATGCCTACACTGGCTATCCGTTGGTGAAAGAAGCCCGGGAGATGGTCAAAAATGGCGTCCTGGGCAAGATCAGGAAAGTGGTTGCTGAATACCCGCAAGGCTGGCTTTCCGATCCAATTGAACAGGAAAACCAGACCCAGGCCAGTTGGCGGACCGATCCCCGGCGGTCGGGGAAATCCGGATGTATGGGCGACATCGGAACACATGCACTGAACCTTGCTGAATATGTAACCGGACTGAAGGTGAGCGAACTATGTGCGGACCTGTCCACCATGGTGACAGGCAGGCCCCTTGATGATGACGGAAATGTACTGGTCAGGTTTGATAACGGTGCCCGCGGAATCATCTATGCCAGCCAGGTTTCTGCAGGCGAAGAGAACGGCTTACGCATCAGGGTATACGGTGAAAATGGGGGCATTGAATGGGTCCAGGCAGAACCCAACCGGATGGAGGTGAAATGGAACGACCGCCCCATGGAGGTCAAAAAGCCGGGGAACCCTTACCTCAGTGCGCTTTCCCGGTACAACACGCGGATGCCACCAGGTCACCCGGAAGGATTGATCGAGGCCTTTGCCAATATTTACAGGAACGTTGCTACCTGCATCCAGTCCAGGATAACAGGCGTTGAGCCACCTGCTGAAGCACTTGATTTTCCAGACGTATATGATGGGCTCAGGGGCATGCAGTTCATCGACAGGCTGATCGAATCAAATGAATCGGACCTGAAATGGGTGGCTTTTTAAATGGGATCTATTGCCTGTTATGAAGCATTTTGAGATGTTAAGTTGATCCTGAAGATTGCAATTGGTGACAGAACTACCTATCTTGGGTAAAACTAGCCAAAGCCTGTCTGAATGAGTCGTCAATTGTATCTGCTGGTCATCGTGGTGCTTGTAGGGATTATTTCGTGCAATCAACCTGATACTAAATACCAGCATAAAAAAAACACAGCACACCCCGCTGCAGCTGTGACCATTGATGACCGGGCAGTTATAAGTCGGTTAAAAAAAATGCTGCACCAGGGGCTTTATTTCAAATTTGACACTCATTATTCTTCCTGCAGAAATCATTTGCCAGAGAAGTACCAAATTTATTTTGATATTTTCCAGTATGATCTTTTTGGCTATCCAGCTATGCTTGAAAAGCAGGATCATCTTCTCCTAAAAAAATATTACGCTTCGCTGACCGAGACTGAAAAGGTATTATACCACCTTACAAAAATTTCTCACTACCAAAAAAAATATGATTATAAAAAAGCGTTTGCTGAAGTGTTGAAACTGGAAGCCTTCACTGAAAGCGCAGATACTTTTCTGCGGGCTGATATTCAACAATGGCATGCCTCCTATTATACTTTACAGCACACGCCTCCTATGACTGTGAGGAAGCATTCTAAAAATATTATTCAACTGGAAAAAGCCAGGGGACATTTATATATACCTCTGGCAATCAATGGAAACATGGTCAACATGGTCTTCGATACCGGAGCAGGAAAGTCATTGATTTCGAAAAGTCTGGCAAAAAAATTTGGATTAAAGATTTATGAAACGAAAACTGAAATCAGGGGAGCAACCGGAGCCCGGGCCGCAACCAACCTGGGGATTGCCGACAAATTAATCATAGGGAATACAATTTATGAGCATGCAGTTTTTGAAGTGATTGAAGATTCACTGCTTGGGGTGCCTGCATATAATTTTTTCTTTGATGGCCTGTTGGGACTAAATCTCCTATACCCACTGGGCTCATTAACCGTGAATGCGCAGGGGACATTAAAGATCGGGGAATGCAGCAAAGATCAAATAAGAAATAATCTTGCAGTTCATTTCTTCAACAACCGGGTACCCATAATTTTTCAGGATGACACGATCCCGGTAAAATTTGACACAGGTGCATACATGAGCATCTTTAACAGGCATTTTTATGAATCATTTAAAAATGCTTTGTTGACAAATGGTAAGCAAGGAACAACAGAATACGGAGGGATCGGCGGGTTAATATCTATATATAATATGATTCACCTGGACTCACTGTCTTTTGGTGTATACAACGACACCATCATATTGAACGATACCTGGATCCACTCAACATTTATTCATAAAGATACGGTATCCTATTATGGGCAGCTGGGCCTGGATTTCGTTGATCATTTTCATGAAATATCAATCCATTTCACGCCCAACTACATTCATTACAAGAACGGATACTAAACTGTTCGTAACGGTAATGTGTTAACAAGATATTTGAATCTCAACAATATTACATAACTTCACTTTGTATATTGCAATTTAAAGAACTGAAACAGATCAGACCCGGATGTTTTATATTTCCTGGCAGGATGATGGGATTTCTCATACTGCTTATTGCTGTTGTATCCTGCAACAAGCATGATCCGGATGTGCAAAAGGAATTGTCATCATTGTACGAGCGGGAAGATTTTTTTAAGATGCGCGAGTATTTTGAAGCGTCTCAGCATCAATTGTCGAAAGGATACAGGGCCTATTTCAAAGCACTTTCCGAGAATGCCTTCTATGCACATGAAGCTTCAAATGCCAGCATTGATCATTTGCTTGACAGTTACCAGGAAATGCTTTCAGAAGAGGAATTGAAAAACGTGTACAAGACGAGGTACATGAATTACAGCAATCTTTTTAATTACAGCAGGGCCCTGGAAACATGTTCTCTGCTCCTATCGGATTACCGGCATGTAATCGATACACCGGCTTATGAACACCTGCTGAATGAACGAAAAATCCTTGAAGTGCTTATTCATACCCCCCCACAGGAGGTAATAAAAAACCAGGACTGTGGTGTAGGACTAATAAAAGACAAGATGATGCTGGTAAATATACCGGTTACCATACAGGATACTGCACTTCAATTGCTGTTCGACACTGGTTCAAGTTTTTCATTTATCAGGCGGAGTATTGCCGAACAACTGGGCGTTAATATCTTCGAGGTGGATTTTGAAGTAGAAGGGATCACAGGCAATGTGGTCATCTGCGATATCGCTGTGGTACCTTTACTTAACCTGGGCAGTATCCAGGTAAAAAACAGTGTGTTTTGGGTATTTGATGATGCTGACCTTACGCTTCCGGACTATGATTATTCGGTAAATGGCGCCATCGCCTTTCCCATTCTGAAAGCGCTGGGAGAGTTTCACGTGATCAGGAATGATTCGGTATTTATTCCTTCAGAATCCAACGATTATAGCATGAATAACCTGGCCATTGACGAACTTGATCCGATTATCGCTGTTACAGTGGGTCAGGATACAATGCCCTGGTATTTTGATACAGGCGCAGCATTCAGTTCATTTTACGAACCTTATTACTCAAAATACAATGAAAAAATTGATACCACCTGTACAATGCATACCTATGACATCGGAGGGTTGGGGGGCACACGGGAATTTACTTCCTATATCATCGATTCGGTCCATCTTGAAGTAGCAGGGAGTGGTGCAGATATTCATGATACGGAAATACACACAGCATCCATCTATAAAGATCCGGAAAAAGTGTACGGGAACCTGGGACAGGATTTCATTCTTCAGTTTGATAAAATGGTGATCAGCACGAAATCTGCATCTCTTTTTTTCAAACAGATTAATTAATCCTTACTATTCACTGCCGACCGGTTCGATTTAACTTCCTTTTTTTATCTTAGTACCCCTAAAATCGCCCCGGCTGTTTCCTGACTGCGGAATCGGGATTTTCGAATCGGAACTATAACATTAAATAAAGACAATGGGAAAACTTATCATTAACAGTCATGCTGATTTTGAGAAACAGGTTGGCCAGATACTGGGCATATCGGATTGGCAGAAGATCACCCAGGAACAGATCAACAAATTTGCCGATGCAACCCTGGATCACCAGTGGATTCATACAGATCCTGAACGGGCGAAAAAAGAGAGCCCTTTCGGTACCACCATCGCACATGGTTACCTGAGTGTCTCTATCCTTGCTTATCACTGGGACCAGATCGTCGAAGTGAATAACGTGAAGATGCTGGTTAACTATGGCATGGATAACCTGAAATTCGGTCAGCCGGTGCTTGTGGACAGCGAAGTGAGGATCCGGGCAACTTTGAAATCCATCAAGGATCTCCGGGGGATCTCGAAAGCAGAGATCGATGTCACTATGGAGATCAAGGACGGCAAGAAGCCTGCTTTTGATGCCACCGTGATTTTCGTATATCATTTTAAGTAAATAGACGGGAGGCGTGGAGAGGGGGAGACGTGGAGAGG
>CAZPTO010000191.1:0-6887 GCA_964589155.1 uncultured Bacteroidaceae bacterium
GCTCGTATCCTACGTAAACGGGATTTCAGACCAACCTTTCGATCCAGTCTATTACAGCGAAGCTGAATTGGATCCGATGCTCAGGGATTCATTGCTGCCACTGCCTGTTGGTGAGGTATTCGGACCTTACTACCAGGATGAAGCATACAAGCTTTCCCGGGTGAAAGAGGAGCAGATGCGTCCCGATTCTGTCAGGGCAAGACACATCCTTATCGGCTATTCGGCGATCGGAGATGTACAGCGGACCGAAGAGATCGCTGACAGCCTTATGAATGTTATTGAGAATGGTGGTGATTTCAACGCCCTTGCCATGGAATATTCATCCGATGAATCCAACAGGGCCATCGGTGGTGACCTGGGCTGGTTCGAGGAAGGGGTAATGGAGACGCCCTTTAATAACGCATGTTTTTCCAATAGTACGGGTGACCTTGTAAAAGCAGAAACGCGTTTCGGTGTGCACATCATCAGGATCGAGAACCAGAGCCGGCGGGTCCAAAAATACCAGGTGGCAACGATCGTACACAGCGTTATTCCAAGCAACCAGACCGACCAGGAATATTACAACAGGGCGGTTAAGTTCCGCGGCAAAGCAACAAATGTGGAAAAGTTCGAGGAACAGGCAAAAGAATATGGACTGGATCCCAGGATCGTTCCGGACATTTCCAAAGATCAGCGCACTATTCCCGGACTGGGGAACCCTGTACAGATCATTGGCTGGACCTACAACGCTGAAGAGGGTGATGTAAGCACGATCTTTGAAGTGGAAGATCAGTACATCGTTGCTGCACTGACGGAAGTAAAGGAAGACGGGTATTCTGATTTCGAAGATGTCCGCGCGGAAGTGGAACTTGCTGTCAAAAAACAGAAAAAAGGAGAAGCTATTGTTGCAGCCATGCAGGAGGATCTGGAAAGCGCAAACAACCTTGCCGGGTTTGCCAGTGCACAAGGACTTGAGGTTAGTGAAGCCAGCCAGGTGCAGTTTGCCAACACCTTCGTATCAGGAATCGGGATGGAGCCTTTTATCGTGGGTGCTGCCATGAACCTGCCCCTTGAAACACTTGCCGGTCCATACATCGGGGAGAACAGCGTATTCGTGCTCAGTGTAACCAACAGGGAAGCGCCAGATCCTGATGCAAACATGGATCCCGTCGAGAACAGACTCAACTTTTCTCTGCAGTCAAGAACTACCTACGAGGCATACAACGCCATGCTTGAAGAGGCTAATATAGAAGACAACAGGCTGGAGGTCTTCTACGGAAGATAATTTGAGCCTGTTATTTAGAGTTTGTCAATACAGTCAACGTGGCTGGATCATAAAGTTCGAGAATAAGGCGCGTAAAAATTATAAACCGCAGTATACTAATGTATTCGAGGATTTAGAATTTTTGCAGTAACGCAGTTATCGGACTTTATGGACAGACTATTTAGTCTACATTGTCATGAAGATAAGAATTGTCCTGTCGAAGCTTTGGCTTCTCCTCCTCATCTTCTGTGAGCCGGTATCTTGATACTTCTTCATTCTCAGAGTGTTTTTCAGGATTATCCAGGTTTAACTTTTTTCTGACATAGGCCGGGATATTCTCCATCTCCTCGATCTCGTTGTCTTTCGACTGGGCGGTATATCCTTCCTCCTTCAATCGTTCATGTGTCTCCCTGAGATTCCTGACACGCTCGGCGAGTTTACGCTCTTTTTCGTCATGATCCGGCTTATCCACCTCCTTGTCCATGAGTATATATTCTTCAGACCTGCCTTCCTTTTCCGGCTCATCGAATTCGAAACGTTGCTGCATTGGATTCTTCCGGACACTGGCTGCATTCGAGCGATCCTTTTCATCGCGAAGTGGCACAAAATCGATGGGTTTTTTATCGATGTAAACATCAAGGATATTGTTCATCTTGAAGCCCGTGGCAATCACGGTCACCCCGATCTTCTCCTCCAGGTTTGAATCATGTCCCATCCCCCAGATCAGGGAGGTATCTTTGGAAGATGAAGCGATCACGTAGTCGGTGATCTCGGAGATCTCATCCATGGTGATCTCTTTCTGCCCCGAAGTAATATTCAACAAGATACTTTTGGCACCGGTAATCTCATTATTGTTCAGCAATGGAGAGGTCAGTGCCGCCTCAATGGCCTTGATGGCGCGATCTTCTCCTTCTGCGGAGGCCGATCCCATGATCGCCCCGCCACTGTCACTCATCACGGTCTGCACATCTGCAAAATCCACATTCACATATCCCGGAACAGTGATGATTTCCGCGATCCCTTTGGCTGCCGAAGCCAACACATCATCGGCCCTGGCAAACGCCTCGCTAAGGGTCAGGTTACCATATATTTCGCGCAGCTTTTCATTTTTGATTACCAACAGTGAATCTACATGGTCCTTGAGCTCACTGATCCCTTTGATGGCGTGATTGATCCGCTCCGGACCTTCAAATCCGAACGGTATGGTAACGATACCCACCGTGAGAATGCCCATCTCTTTGGCAGCCTTTGCAATGATCGGGGCGGCACCTGTACCCGTGCCACCGCCCATCCCGGCAGTGATGAATGCCATATTTGTATTGGCTTCAAGTACCTCCTTGATCGAATCCAGGCTTTCCAGTGCAGCCTGCCGTCCAATATCCGGTTTGCTGCCGGCTCCCCTTCCCTCGGTCAGGTTTTCACCCAGCTGCAGCTTCACCGCAACAGGGCTGTTGGCCAATGCCTGACCATCGGTATTACACACTACAAAATTCACATCCTTTATGCCCCGTTGGAACATGTGGTTAACAGCATTCCCGCCGCCTCCCCCAACACCGATCACCTTGATGATCGAGGATCTTTCAGGTGCCAGGTCAAAATTCAATATATCACTCATAACTGTAAAATTTTAGCATTCCAGGATTTCGCTTTCTTACATTTTCACGTCACTTTCATCAAAAATATTATTCAGGTGGTGCTTGAGGCTTTCGAGCATTTTACCTCCCTTAAAACGGTCCATCTTCTTTTTCTTGCCCAGGTCCTCTACCTCCTCCGGTGCTGAATCCTCCCCGGCAATGGTATCTACTTCCAGCGATTCCTTCTTCTGTTCATAGATCTCCAGTCCTTTCAGCAGCAATCCGATGGAAGTACTGTACATGGGCTGATTGATCTCCTCGGGTGTATCTGCAGCCAGGCTTTCATTGGGATAACCGATACGTACATCCATGCCCGTTTTGAATTTGACCAGCTGGTTCAGATTCTTCAGCATTGCCCCGCCGCCTGTCAGCACGATCCCTGCACTTAGCTTCTCCATATAACCTGAATTTTCTATTTCATAAATCACTGCATCGATGATCTCCTCCATGCGCGACTGGATGATATAGGCCAGGCTCTTGAAGCTGATCTCTTTGGGATCCCTTCCGGAGATCCCCGGGATGGTCACTACCTTGTCTTCATTGGCCAGGTCTCCCAGCGCGGAACCGAACTGCATCTTTAATGATTCTGCCTGTCGCTGCAGGATGGAACAGCCCTCCTTGATATCACGGGTGACAACGTTGCCGCCAAAGGGGATCACAGCAGTGTGCCGGATCACATCATCATAATATACCGCAACATCAGTAGTTCCGCCACCGATATCCACCAGTGCCACACCAGCCTCCATCTCATCCTCGGTCAGGACCGCCGCACTGGAAGCGAGCGGCTCCAGGATCAACTGGTTCACCTTCAGTCCCACGCGTTTAATACATTTTTCAATGTTACGTGCTGAGGAGATCTGGCCAATGACAATGTGAAAGTTGGCTTCCAGGCGCTTCCCGAACATGCCAACAGGATTTTTCACTCCCGTTTCATTGTCCACGATGTAATTCTGCGGCAGTACATGGATGATCTCCTCCCCCACGTCCACGGGAATCTTATACATATCCTCGATCAGGGCATGCAGGTCCTCGCGGGTGATCTCATCCTCGTAAGAATCACGATTTACATACCCCCGGTTCCGCACTGATTTGATATGCTGCCCGGCGATGCCTACAAATACTTCAGAAAAACGCAGTCCGGACTGCTCCGTAGCCTCATTAATGGTATTCTGAATAGCATGCACGGTTTCTTCGATATTCAGCACCACGCCCCGTTTTACACCTTTGGAGGCAGACCTGCTGATTCCGAGTACTTCGAGCCTGTCATGCTCGTTCAAACGACCGATCAGGCTTACGATCTTGGTCGTTCCAATGTCAATTGCTGCAACAATTCGATTTTCTTGAGCCATAATATTTAACGTTTAGTACAGATTATCTGATTTGAATATTTAAGATCTATTTTATCATATGTATTCCAGCCATATTGCTTCAGTCCCTGTTCGTAAAGGAGCTTCAGGTTCCTGAGCTTGGTGGCGTAGTCTTCCATGGTACCAAATTCGATCTGATGTGCGCCCACCCTGGGGATCAGCTCATAATTTCCACCCCTTCCGCGGTATACCTGGACAATCTGCTGGTTCCAGAACGGATGTTGTGTCACTTTCCTGGCAAATCCCAGCAGCAGCTGCAACTCCCTGTCGGCCGCCTGGTCTGCCATCCGCATTCCGTTGGCACCGGTACGCTCAGCAAAAGAAAGATCACCTGTAACCAACAGCACCATGGGTGAAAACTGCTCAGAAAGGGGAAGGATTACGCCTTTCTGATCGATATAATACCCCTGCTTCCCACCTGGCATGATGCGGACAAGGGGTTTTCGTTGTTCAATATCGACATAGAGACTTCCTTCCACGTCAAAATACACTTCTGCATTTTCAATATACGGGTCCTGTTCCAGCTGCTTCTCCAGGTCCCGCGTGTGAATTCCCTCCACGGGATATCCCTGGATATCCATCCCGGCATTGATGATCCGTTCCCGGACTGACACATTGGTGACAAACCGGACATCGGTGCTGTCGGTGATATTGACGAGGATCTGCCGGCACAGCAATTTTTCACTGCTGCCTGAAACAAATCCCAGGATCACTGTGAACCAGGCTCCCAGCACCAACCAAATGACGATATGGGTAATTTTTTTCATCATTTCTTTTCCATCCAGGATCTTAAAGGTTCCACCAGCCGATCGATGTCTCCAGCCCCCATGGTAAGCAGCACTTCCGGATTCCGCTCATGCAGCACGTTCACCAGCTGTTCATATCTGATCAATACCTTTTCGTGCAAATCTACTTCCCTGAATATCACATCTGAAGTGATCCCGGGAATCGACGCCTCCCTGGCAGGGTAGATGTCCAGGAGGATCAGTTCATCCAGCATGGACAGGCTTGCTCCAAATGCTTTTGCAAAATCACGGGTCCGCGTAAACAGGTGGGGTTGGAAAATACCGGTGATCTTCCTGCCGGGAAAGATCTCACGCACGCTGCTGATAAATGCTTTCAGTTCCTCCGGATGATGCGCATAATCGTCGATATACACACGCTCCTCTGTCCAGACCTGCACATCGAAACGGCGTTTCACTCCGCTGTAACGTTCCAGTGCAGCACCGATCTTTTCAAGCGGAACGCCCGACTGATCTGCGACTGCAATGGCAGCGAGTGCATTTTCGACATTGATCCGCCCCGGCACACCCAGTGTTGCTTCAAATATATTCTTTGGGGTCCTGGCCGTAAAATGAAACCTCCCTTGCACCGTTTTCATGCTGGTGATTGAATAATCGGCATCCGGATGGTCCAGCGAGTAACTGAATACATCCAGGTGGCCGGGGACCCTGATGTCTAATCCATGCTTGATCACCAGTTTGCCTTTTTCACTGACCTGATCAAGGAATTTTTCAAATCCCTCCAGCAGGTTTTCCCTTGTCCCGTAAATATCCATATGATCATCATCCACCGAAGTCACCACGGCAATGTCAGGGAACAGTGCAAGGAATGACCGGTCATATTCATCGGCCTCCGCGATGATCGTATCAGATGTGGGATGGATCACGATGTTACTGTTGAAATTCTTAGAAATCCCGCCCAGGAAAGCGTTACACCCGTTTGATGCGTCATTCATGATATGCGCAAGCATGGTGGAAACCGATGTTTTCCCATGGGTGCCGGCCACGCCGATGCCGAATCCCGCATTAAATACTTCGCCAAGCGCCGTGGAACGCTTGATGACCCTGAACCCATGGCCTCGAAAATAGTTCAGCTCAACGCATTGCTCCGGGACAGCAGGAGTATACACCACCAGCGTTCGTTCAGGATCCCTGTATTTCCGGGGGATCATAGCAGGGTTATCAACAAAGTGTATATCAATCCCTTCCCTGGTCAGCTGGTCTGTCAACTCCGTACTGGTGCGGTCATACCCGGACACGTTCTTCCCGCGGTGGTGAAAGAACCGGGCCAGGGCGCTCATGCCGATGCCGCCGATGCCAACAAAATAGACGCTATCCAGGTTTCTCCAAATCATATACGCTTCAATATGTTAATTGCTTCGCCGGCGATGCGATCTGATGCATCCGGAAGCGCGAGCATTTTTATATTTTTTGACAATAAAGTCTTTTCCTGTTCATCATCCAGCAATTGAAGTGCTTTCGCAATCAATTCCTTCACCGCATCGCGGTCATGTACGAGTATCCCGGCATGCTCATCAGTCAGGGACCGTGCGTTGCGTGTCTGGTGGTCTTCTGCCACGTTCGGCGATGGTACCAGGATCACCGGTTTACCAATCACGCATAGCTCCGAGATCGTTCCGGCCCCCGCCCGGGAAATGATCACATCGGCCACCTGGAACGCACGGTTCATCTCCCTGATAAAGGGCAGCAAGATGATGTTCCCTGCCCCGCTCTCCTTCAACAGCTCCATGGCTGTTTCATAATAATATTTCCCCGACTGCCAGATCAGCTGCGCTCCCGAGGCCGCGATCTCCCGGATATGTTGCATTACACTCTCGTTCAGTGTTCTGGCCCCGCCGCT
>CAZPTO010000192.1:0-6883 GCA_964589155.1 uncultured Bacteroidaceae bacterium
GCTTTCCCCTGGAACCGATCGAGGACCTGTGCAACACACTTGTGGGAGTGCATGCCAACCCTGCAGGACCCTATGATCCGGACAAAGGGCTTTTGCACCTGGCCACGAACACTTTTCACCTTGCCGTCAAGTCCGATATGGAAAGGAAAAGCCCCAGGCTCGATTACCTGATAGCACCTGCCAGGTTAAAGAATTATGGTTACTTCGATGTCAGGCATGGAAAGGAGATGTTTGAAATCGGTTACAGGGAGGCGAAAGAGGTGTTGGCTGGCTGAGGATGAACTGCTTTTTGATTCATTCCGCCTGCTGGCAACTGTTAAATGATGTTTTGCAAATCCTGCCGGTACACGCCATATAAAAAGCATGCCGTGATGGCAACATGTTCCGGTTCACTTCTTGTTTTCAGCGGTTGCTGCTCCCTGCTGTCCTCTGTTTTTTTATGATTTGTGACGCTTGGAGCTGACCTTATGTATATCATTTTTAAAGTTCTTCAGCATTTTGCCAAACGCTTTTTCTTTGTTTCTTTTTTCTGCAGCAGTGAGATCAAAGTGTTCTTTCTCCTTTTGCATTTTCAGAAAATTCTCATAAGTACGCTTGTCAATTTCACCCTCTTCAACGGCTACGATCACAGCACAGCCAGTTTCGCCTGTATGGGTACAATCAGCAAATTTACATTGTTCGGATACGCTGAATACTTTGTCAAATGTGGTTACCAGTCCATCCGATGCATCGGCGATACCAATCTCCCTCATGCCCGGGTTATCAATGAGGATGCTTCCGTTTTCCGGGATGGTCAGTTCCCGGTGACTGGTAATATGCCGGCCTTTTTTCGTGCTCGCGCTTACTTTTCCGGTTTCCATGAGCATCCTGCCCGAAAGGTTATTCATCAACGTGGATTTTCCCACCCCGGAAGAACCAAGCATGCAATACGTTTTGCCCTTTTCCATTAATTCCCCGATAGACGCATATCCATCCTTCGTTTCATTACTGATTGCGAACACCCGGATCCCGGGTATCCTTGCCCTGATGTGGTCGTGTATTTCCTGAAGGCTCTGCACATCAACCAGGTCGGTTTTGGTCAGTACAATCACCGGGGCCACCTTCGCCTCATGGCAAATGGTCAGGTACCGTTCCAGCCGGTTGATATTAAAGTCCCTGTCAACGGCCTGCATCACGAAGGCGCAATCAACATTTGCGGCAATGATCTGTCGTTCACCGTATTTCCCTACCGCCTGTCTCGAAAGCACAGAAAACCTGGGGAACACGCTGTGAATGATTCCAAAGCCAGCATCCGCCCGGATCAAAGCAACCCAGTCTCCAACAGCAGGAAAATCTTCCCTGCTATTTGCTGAAAACCTGAGGTTTCCGGTGATCTCCGCGTCAACTCCACCACTTTCCGTCATGACGACATATCGCTCCCTGTGTTCAGCGATAACCCGCGCCATTTCAAAGTTTTCAAGATTATTTTCTCTCCTGAATTTTTCATGGGATTCATTGTAACCCAGGTCCTCCAATTTCATCTGGTTCGATTTATTTGAGCTGCCGTGCTGTGGGGAGCAGTTGCAATGTGGTGCAACTTTGTTTAAATGTAGTCCTTGTCATTTAAGTTGCTCCTTTTATTGTTAAAGCATTTTTTATTTGAAGTTGTTCCTTGATGAACTCATGCGGAGTGTACCTGGATGATCACCTTGCCGGTTGCATGTCCCTTGCCCAGGTAACCCAATGCCTCTGCTGCGGCAGCAAGTGTATACCGCCGGTCAATGACCGGTTTTAGAATTCCCCTTTCCAGCAGACTTCCCAGGAATTCCAAATCCTTTCGATTCGGTTTAGCGGCTAAGGTTTTCATTTTTTTCGAACCCAAAGACAACACCCGCCCGAATACCAGCGATTTGAAAATTTGCGACAATCCGCCTCCTACCATTACATAGGTACCACCTGGCGCCAGGCTTCTCCTGTAGGAAACCAGCGGATAGTTGCCATTGATCCCCAGTACCAGGTGATAGCCCTCGCTGGTGTCAAGGAAATCTTCCTTTGTATAATCAATCACATGATCTGCGCCTATCGACAGTGTTTGTTCCGCGTTCTGTGGACTGCATACGCCCGTTACTTCTGCTCCGAAGTATTTGGCCAGCTGGACTGCCAAAGGTCCGACACTGCCGGCACTACCTACAACCAGTACTTTCTGTCCCTTTTGGATATTCCCTTTGTCACGCAAGGCCTGGAGCGCCGTAATTCCAGCCAGGGGTATGGTAGCTGCTTCCTCGAAGGTAACCTGCGCAGGCTTCAACGCCAGGGCACTTTCCGGAGCAGCAACATAACCTGCAAGCCCCCCGAAGCCATAGCTTGCAAGATCCGCCAGTACTTCATCTCCAGGTTTAAAAATGGAAGTCTGCGCACCGGCAGATTCAATTGTACCAGCAATGTCTGCGCCAAATATCTTTCTTTTTGGAATGATTCCCATCTTCATTGAACGGTAGTCTGCAGCATTCAGGGAAACAGCATGTACACGTATAAGTACCTCATTGTCCTTCGGGACAGGTTTATCAATTTCAGCCAGGGAGAGCTTCCCGGGCGACTTTTTGCTGTATAGCACAGCCTGCATTTTTTCCATATTTTCTTCGATATTTATGTTGCTGCCGGTTCGAAACAACTTTTAATATTGCCGGTATTTTATCATCAACAAATTCAAACGCCATTTCGCCTGCAGAAATAATCAGGTCGCTGCCTGTATTCGTAAAGGTCCCTGATGCATCTTTATGATCTGGACTTTAAGTCAGTAGCAATATCTATACCAACACCTGTTTCAATATGGTGTGTCAAATCCTGGAGAAACCGCACCATAGGTGCCCCGTCCATAACGTCATGGTCACATAGTATCGTCATATTTAATATATCCCTTGCCTTAATCTCACCATTGATTACCACTGGTTTTTTTAATATTGATCCGACCCCAAAGGATAGCGGATGGATTGATCTGTGCATAAACCAGCCATTGATTTTCCCCATCATCCCTACCGATGTAATCACAACATTGCCCATTTTTTTAAACGTAATCTTCGGATTGTTCAGCATTATACTCCAGATTGCCCGACGGAGAAAGCCCGGCAAATGATAATAGAGGTTTTCCACCCTTGCTGACTTCTTTGACAATACGATATCATTTTCTGACAAAACATGCTCCTGCGCTTCCAGTATTTCAGAATTTATTTCCAAAGCGCTTTTCTTGTCGGCTTTTTCAATGACCAATGGTATGGGAATCTTTTGATCCCCAAGCGCTTTTTCAACCAAAACCGAGACATTCACATCATCGAAAACAATGAGTTTTTTCTTGCTATACAGGTAAGCTGCCGCTTCCTTATGCTGGGAAACCACCATGCTGATGGTCTTGATTAACCAGGCATTAAACGAAATGTTCTCTCCGCTTCTCCGCTTTTCCTGGAGCTTTCTCCTGCTGTCTGTTACATCAAATTCCAGTATTGCGCTGACATGGTGCTTCTTCACACCAATGCCGTATATATCAAAGGTGGCTACCCTGGTACGGGGAATCTTCCTGAAAGTATAAGGTTTTTCCATCTGCAATTGGTATAGAGTATTCAGAATCCTTTCCAATCATTTCATTATGAATACTTTGTGATTTACACCAGTTATATTATTCTTGTTATCCTGCTTGTTTTGAGACCGGATGCATCGATGTGATACTGTTTAATCCTGAACTTTTCACTGTCCAGGAATTGTTCAATGAATGGTAAATCCGGCGCATAATGAAAACTGCCACCATTTTTAAGGGAGGTGAGTATTTCCATGTATTTCTTACCGTATTCAAGATAGTTTCCGTCTGCCCTGAGATGATGGTGTTTAAAATGATTTGAGAATCCAAGATTACTTGTGATTGTTCCCCATTTACCTGTTCCGTAATTGTATTCAAGCCAATCAGCCTGCAACAGGAAGGTATCTGAAAATGAAAACCTGTCGATTCCATATGCTTCAATACCAACGGAATTTAAGTATTTAACCAGGTTGCCCTGCCTGCCACATCCAATATCCAGCAAGGGATCCATCATTGTTTCAAGGTCAAGATGAAGCACCTCGAACTGTAAATCTGCTGCATATTCAGCACAGGCTACCGGGCTGATTTCTGACTCCGCGTTGGCATACAGAACCCCGGCAAAAGGATTTGTATTCTGCAACCATTGCTTCAGGTTTTCATAATGGTTTTTTTCGATCGATTTCAGAGGGTGTGCATTTCCACGAAGGTTGTGGAACAAATCGCGATAGATATTTCGCAAATCGTTTTTGGCCGCTGTATTGAATGCATAGTATTGGTTCATCCTGCAGAATTCCTCAATTGCTTTATCAGTGACATGATCTATAAGAATTTCTTCCTGTTCCCGATCGATCTGGTTCATGCTCGATATCGCTCTAATTGTCTCAACGACAAAACTTAAAGGTTTATCTGCGTCTTCCTTAAAAATGTTCTTACCCTGGTTGAAGACCAGCTGTTTATCAATCGCTTTCAGATATTCATCCATCCGTCGTATGGTTTTTTTTCCTGGTGGGAGGTAACTGAAATGATTGTATCCTCCAGGGAAAATTGCTGCTGTTTTGGTATCGCTGTATTTATATTTGGGGGTTGAGCAACCACATTCACAGATATTGTTAAGAAAAGGGCAAAATGAAACCGCATTTGCTTATTCTGCATCAATTGTTCGCTCATCTTATGTTTTTTTTATCAAACCTGCAGGCTCCCCCTGAATCCCCTGGATGCGTAATATGATTCTACACCGTTATGGTAGATAAACACCTGTCTATAATGCGTCAACTCCATTGTAATGGTAACATATAATTGAATAAGCCTAAAGTCTTTTTCGAGATTATTTTTTCAATGCGCCATTTACTTCCAATCCTGCTGCTGGTATGCACCTAATACAAACTTATAAGGTTTGTAAGAAACGGAATTAACCCCACGTATTTTGGTAATCTTATTTGTAATCTTCTTGCTCCCCAATTCTCCAGCTCAAACCAATCAATGTAAAAAACATTTTATGATTTATCCCTGTACCGGTTGCAAGTTCAAGTTCTAAAACATCATTAAACTGATATGCAAGACCAAAGTCGACACTGGTTTCCAGTTCCTCAAATTCTATAAGTTCACCATAGGTTTCAATAAAAGCACCCAACTTGTCATTGATTTCATAATCTGACACAAAAGAATAAACAAAATTTCCTTTTCTGGAATCAATTTCAAAATTACTGTACCCAATGTTGTATTCGATTCCCAATTTTTCATTTAGCTCATGCCAGACTATTACGAATGTTTCATTTCCCACACGTTCATTCGAGATGTCATTACTCCCGGTCGGTAAAAACAAATAGCTTGTTATGGCGACTTCATTTTTTTTATCATTCCCATTTAATAATTTCATTTTTGCTCCAATATCAATATCTGCAAACCCATCAACAGCCCCGAAATTATCTTTGAATGTTTCATAGTGATTAGCAAATCTCAGTTCAATGCCCCACCCAAGACCGTACCTTAACAAAATTCCTGGAAACAGTATTTCTCTTTCCCTTTCATCAGATTCACCTGTTAATTCTGTTTCATAAGTACTTTCAAATTGGAATGTTCCTTTTTCCAAAACAATTGCGCTTTCTGTTTTTGATGGCCTGTTTAAGAATGTTGTCTGACCTTTAAGCATTCCAGACAAAAAAAGAAATATGATGGAAATAGTAAGTCTCATGATAATTTCATTGAATGCCTTGTATACATTGCTAGTTGTGGTCAAAATTTCATAAATGACCACTTATGATTATGACAGACAAATCATAGAGGAATAGTTATAATCAATACCGAAATCCTATTCATCAGACTCTAGCTTTATTGTTTCGCCATCATCCTTAATAATTTCAGTTGCATAAAACTCCTTAACTATTCCAGGGTCAAGTTTCCCTCTAAGGGTTATTTTTTCTCCCTTTTTTACAATATTTGTATTCTTCCATCCAGTGTAAACTTTTATTTTACCGCTGTTGTCTTCCAATCTGAATTCATCCTCATCAAGAATTTTTATTACTTCCCCCTTTATATAGGAGTCCGTGTAATTTTGCAATTCTGATATCTTTATAATCTTCATATTGGATAGACTTTCTTGCGAATAAGCATTGTTAACCATCACCGAAAACAATATTAGCAGGATACTAATAATTGTATTTTGTCTCTTTGTTGTTTTCATATTTTCAGAATTTATTTTCAAAACTTATAATTCAATAAACACTTTGTCACTATCAGCATTAACCACGATGATTTGTGGATATGACTTGTGGCGGTTTTCGAAGCGATTTCTTGACCACTTGTTCCAAATGTACTTAAAACCTAAAGCTAGAATTTACCGACTTCCCCCGCCATAAGTTATATAGACTGAGTGTGCCATGCATGGGCATGGGCACCTGCTATTGAGAGGGTCTGAATAAAACATTCCCTTCGGTCATGAGATCGCTTCGATATTTTCGAAAATTACAAATTTATTTGGATGAATCAGTGCAGGTGCTAATAAATTCCAGCAGGTGCAAGTCCCTTCAGGGCGGAAGCAACGCCACGAACCGTTAGTAATTGGCAGGCTGGTATACCACGAGGTATGCAGTGAAGAAACCGGGGACGAAGGTCGAACCCACAACCGCAGGGAGTGACATAGCCAGACGACAAAATCCGGTACTGACGAACAGAACCGAGCGACAGCGAGCTCATGAGCACCTATGAAATGATTCATATGCTAATAAAGGTTATATGAAGCTGTACATCTGGGATATGCAAACATATTTATATGCCTGTTTATTCCCGGTGGTCATGATCTAAGCATCACTCCAGCTCCCCACAACTTAATGAACCGCT
>CAZPTO010000193.1:0-6875 GCA_964589155.1 uncultured Bacteroidaceae bacterium
GGAACTGGAACTTGGAAAACTTACCGAGGATGGAGAGACTACTACGCATGCCATCGACCTTTCCGGTCTTACACCCTCAGAACTGATCTACTTCCAGCCTTTCTCTGTGAAAGATCAGGATACCATCAAGGCAGCTGTACAGGTCTATATCACGCAATCGGAATCTTCCGGTGAAGTGCTTGCTTATTTCAACGCGCCTGTTGACAATTCTGTTTCACTCGGGATGCTTGAAGCCAAATACCTCGACCATGCGATCGATGATACGCTGATCCAGTATATCAACCGCGCAGAGGAATCCATTGAATTCACCATATACAACTTCAATAACAACGGAATATCAAGTATTTCAGATGCGCTGAATGCGGCACATGATCGTGGCGTTATCGTCAGGGTGATCTACGACAGTAATATCGACGCTGTCGGGGTAGAATCCCTGCATGCAGACATTGGCAGAATTGCAAGTCCGCAATCTGCGTTTCCTGATTATGGGATCATGCACAATAAATTTATTGTCTTCGATGCCAATGCAGCTGATCCCGACAAATCGTTTGTCTGGACAGGCGCAACCAACTTCACCGATGGACAGATCAATGAAGACCCCAACAACGTGATTATCGTTCAGGACAAGAGCCTGGCAAAAACTTTCCAGCTGGAGTTTAATGAGATGTTTGGGAATGACGGTGCGCAACCAGATCCAGCGCGGGCAAGGTTCGGACCGGACAAAGCTGATAACACACCGCATGAATTCATTATCGGGGGGAGACGTGTTGAATGCTATTTCAGCCCATCCGATGGTACCCATACCCAGATCCTCAATACAATCGCAACAGCCGATCACTCGATTCATATTGCCACTATGCTGATCACTAAATCAGATATTGCCTATGATCTCAGCGAGAAGAATGATGCCGGCGTGGATGTCAAAGTCCTGATTAATGACTTTGATCAATATGGCGAACCCATTGTGGAAATATTGAAATCGAGCCTGGAAGATGATATCAGGTTAAAAGGTGAAACCGGGATTATGCACCACAAATACATGATCGTGGATCAGGGTCACCCAGATTCTGACCCGATTCTGCTGACCGGTTCACACAACTGGAGCTCATCCGCGCAGTTCCGGAATGATGAGAATACACTTATATTTCACAGTCAATCAGTTGCGAATGCCTATTACCAGGAATTTGTGCAACGGTTCTCTTTTGGCCAATTGGTAGTACCCAAGCCAGAGCTGAAAAATGATTTCGTCACCATGGGTGGTGGTTCCAATTTCCGGTATGATGTGCTGTATAATGATGAACTGCCAGGTGCAGTGAATGTATCCATCAGCACTCAGCCTGCTCATGGAACGGCGAAAGTTGAAACGGATAATACCATTACCTATACACCGGAGTCGGGTTTCAACCAGGATATTGATACAGTTGTTTACAAAGTGTGCCTGACAAACAGTACTGCTATTTGTGATAGTGCATTGTTTGTGATATATGTGAACAAGCCAGTAAGTGTGAATGATATGCGCCTGGATAACTCCATATCTGTGTATCCTGTGCCAGCAGCTGACATGATCCATGTCACTGCAGATGACGGCCGGACATTCAGAAGCATCGGGTTGTATGACCAGTCTGGCAGGGAAACAATGCGCAGCGGAAAAGCGCCTGGAGCTGAATTTGTGTTTTCTGTTCAGGAGTTTGAACCGGGATTGTATTACCTGAGAATGGAACTGGATGAAGGAGTGGTTAGCAGGAAGATTATTATTCAATAGCAGGATTCCGTCCCCCAAAACACGGCAATTCTTCGGGATATTCTTGCTGTTGTGGCTGGTTGCTTCTTCGGGAACCATTCTGTCTGCCCAGCCTGCGGGTTATTACGCGCCGGCAGAGGGAAAGACAGGGGAGGAGCTGCAACAGGCGCTGCATGAGATCATCGATGACCATACGGTCCTGAGCTATTCACAGCTGTGGACCGCTTTTCGCAGTACAGACAAGCGCGATGATGGGACGGTTTGGGACATGTATTCCGACATTCCCGGGGAGGATCCGCCCTATGTCTACACCTTCGGCACGGATCAGTGTGGTAACTACAGCGGGGAGGAGAGCTGCTACAACCGGGAGCATTCTTTCCCGAAGAGCTGGTTCAATGATGCCTCTCCCATGTATACCGACCTGTTTCACCTCTATCCGACAGATGGTTATGTGAATGGGAAGCGCAGTAATTTTCCTTATGGCGAGACCGATAATGCATCCTGGACTTCCCTGAATGGATGCAAGGTGGGTCCCTCTTCGGTAAGCGGGTATACCGGGACCGTCTTTGAGCCGATTGAAGCCTACAAGGGTGATTTTGCACGGACTTATTTTTACATGGCAACCCGTTACTATAATGAAGATGCCGGGTGGTCCGGCAGCCCGATGGTGGATGGTGCACAACCGGAACCGTGGGCCAGGGAGATGCTGATGCAGTGGCACAAGAATGATCCTGTGAGCGAAAAAGAGATTAACAGGAATGATGCGGTATATGCGCTCCAGGGGAACAGGAACCCTTTTATTGACCATCCGGTATACGTTCAGCAAATGTACAGTGATGAAGGAGGTGAAATCATAGATGATATCCCACCCATACTGGACAGTATCATTGTGATAAATGCAACAGCAATCGCATTGTGGTTCAATGAACCACTCGATAGTCTGAATGCCTCTGATGCATCACACTATAACATCAGTGGCGCCGTGGAGGTTGGACCTGCAACCGTGGATCCCGACAATCCGGCCGGAGTTTTACTTGAGGTTTCCGGACTGACAAATGGCACGTATTCGCTTACCCTGAACGGTATTTCTGATACCGCCGGTAATGTAGTTCCGATGTCGTTTTATCCCTTCGAAGTCACTACGCTTTCCGTGGGAATTATACACCAGGTAACCAAATTCACGGTATATCCCAATCCTTCACAAGGAATATTTTACGTTAAAGCTGCAGAGGATCAGTTTTATGTGGATCAGCTGCTGATGACGGATCTTGCAGGAAGAAGGATCCCGGTAATATGGAAACAGGTTGATTCAGGTATCAGAATAACTACACCCGCACCCCCTGGATCTTATCTTGTTACAGGATTCCGGATGGATCAACTCATTTACCGTTTCTCTGTATTGGTATACTAGTTCTCCAGTATTAAATATTGGCATGATCATTGTCACACATAACAATCGGCGTAACGATTTATTACGATACGCGTATAAAAGCTATACATACAATATCAAAATTTAATAAAATGAAATTTCTAAGAACCATACCTTTATTCATGATCGTGTCTTTTGGACTGATATTCACAATCTCATCCTGTGAAAAGGAACCTGAACCCATGAAACTGCCGCCCATGGGATCCCTCGTCATTGACTGGGATAAATTCCCAACCAAATCCACGAAAAGCATTGATGAGGATCTTACCATTGCCAACTGGTTTTATTCAGCTGCCTCCATCGTCGTATGGAATACCGTTGTTGCGGCAAATATCGTTGTTCCAACCGTTGCATATGGTGCCGCCTTTAACCATGAGCCGGTGTATTTGGGTGACGAAACCTGGCAGTGGAGCTACAGTGAGACAATAAGTCAGCGAACGATTGCTGCGCGACTGGTGGGATCGCGGATCGATAACGAAACTTTCAAAATGGAAATGTTCCTTTCTGAAACAGGAAATTTCCCGGAATTTAAATGGTTCGAAGGGGTGATCAGGTATGACCATACAGAGGCGAACTGGACCCTGAGCCATAGTCCGCAGAACCCGGTAGCATACCTGAATATTTCTTACCAAAAAGATTTTGTTACCGATTCGACTGGTATCATTTACACAGTGATAGATCCTGACAATGAACTTTTCAACGGGTATATCGATTATGGCGTTAATCCTGAGCTGGACTTCGATGCACATTATACAATCTCCAGGGGTGATACCACGACCTACATCCAATGGGACACAGAAACCCGCGCAGGCCGCGTGAAGGACCAGCGACATTATGGTGATAATCTCTGGCACTGCTGGGATACGATGCTCCAGGATGTGGATTGTCCAGCAGAATAACTTGCAGAATGAAAAAAACAACCGGGCCTCAACGCTGGAGTATTTCAGCACATGGGGCCCGGTTTTTTCTTGATTCGAACTGGGTCAGCGATTACCGGTTCAAAGATTATGTTTTTTCACAAAATCATTGATCACTGCGCCCAGGTTCGGGTCGCCAATTTCCTGCAGGTCATAGAACACCCTTGTGTTGGGCTTTTTAATATTGATGATTCTGTTCAGGTCAATAGGTGTGCCGATCACCACGGCATCGCAATCTGATCCATTGATGGTGGCCTCCAGGTCTTTCAGCTGTTGTTCACCATATCCCATGGCAGGAAGCAATGTGCCTATTTCAGGGTAGATCTCGAAGGTTTCCTTTAGTTTTCCAACGGTGAAGGGACGTGGATCAACCAGCTCGGATGCACCAAATTTTCGGGCAGCAACGATGCCGGCACCAATCTTCATCTCACCATGTGTAAGCGTGGGGCCATCTTCCACGACCAAAACTTTTTTCCATTTGATAACAGATGGATCTTCCACTCTGATCGGAGATGCTCCATCGACCACGACAGCCCCGGGATTGACTGCTTCAATGCTTTCCCTGACCACCTGGATATTTTCCGGCGCGGCGCTGTCCATTTTGTTAATTACGATTACGTCTGCAATGCGCATGGTCACCTCCCCGGGATAGTAGGAAAGTTCGTGTCCCGGTCGGTGTGGATCTGCTACGGTAACGGTGAGATCAGATTTGTAGAACGGGAAATCGTTGTTGCCTCCATCCCACAGGATGACATCGCATCCATCCGGATCGTTCTCTGCTTCGCGCACGATCGCCTCATAATCCACCCCGGCATAGATCACATTTCCCCGTACTACATGAGGCTCATATTCTTCCATTTCTTCGATGGTGCATTTATGTTTCTCCAGGTCTTCCACCCTGGCAAAACGCTGCACTTTCTGAGCCACCAGGTCACCATATGGCATCGGGTGGCGAATGGCTACAACCTTAAGCCCTTTCTCCATCAGGAGTTCGATGATCCTCCTCGAGGTCTGGCTTTTTCCGCATCCTGTCCTGACCGCTCCGACAGCGATCACCGGCTTGTTGCTCCGGATCATTGTATCCTTTGTCCCGAGTAGTTCAAAATTGGCACCGGCAGCATTGACAATTGCACTTATATTCATTACTTTTTGGTACGGAAGGTCGCTGTATGAGAAGACGCAGGTATCTACTTCGCGATCCCGGATCAGTCCCGGCAATTCCGCTTCGGCGTGAATAGGAATCCCGTCCGGGTATAACGCCCCTGCCAGTTCGGCCGGGTACTTCCTGCCATCAATATCAGGAATTTGAGCTGCGGTAAAGGCAACAACCTCATAGTCCTCGTTGTCTCTGAATACAGTGTTGAAATTATGAAAATCCCTGCCTGCAGCACCAATGATAATAATTTTTTTCTTTGACATGTTTGAATTGTTTTTAGCGTTTCAGTTGTAAACAAATTTAGCGAAATCGCCCCTTGGGTCTCAGATTTATGCTGAACAAAAGGTTTTAGGATCAATTGCCAAAATATCAGTATATTAACAGGTAGATTTAAGCTTTTCGTGTTCAGGTTATGTTTTTCAGCTTATGAATTGGAACAACTTTTGAAAGATATACGTAGTATTTAGCAGGTTTTAAATATCTTGCCGCGCAAAATCAAGTGTTATTCAGATGAATTTTCTTGCTCACACATATCTTTCCGGGTGCAATGAACAGATCATTGTAGGGAATTTTATGGGTGATTACATAAAGGGAAAGAATTATGTTCATCTTCCGGAACTGATACGCAAAGGGATATTGATCCATCGTGATATTGACACATTTACAGATACCCATTCGATCACCCGACGAAGTCGTCTTCGCCTTGTGGAGTGTTACCATAAATATGCGGGTGTGATCGTCGATATTTTCTACGATCATTTCCTCGCCAGTATGTGGTTGGATTATTGTGGCATTCCCCTGCGCGAATATGTGGACCGCACGTATGATCTGCTGAAGCGAAATTACAAGGCATTACCACAGGGGATTAAAGTTTGGTTTCCCACATTCCTTGAGAACAATTGGATGTTGGCTTACCAGAAAGTGGAGGGAATTGAACTGGTCCTTGACCGCATGTCGGCAAATACCAGTCTCCCGGATCATACATCATTTGCCATTGAACAGTTAAGGAGACACTATGATGCATTTCAGATAGACTTCCAGGAATTCTTTCCTTTGATCATTGATTTCATAGAAGGCAAATATGATGTTGATATCAGGTCACAGATGGACCCATCCGGGGATTGTGGTGAAGAATCTGCGGCAAGCTGATGCTTTCTGATTGTTTTATGCCGACTGGAGGTCCTCGGCGCTGAGGGATCTGCCGGGCAGCTTACTGACCTTCAGTAATTTTTGATATTCCTTCTGGTAGAAAAATTCTTTTTCGCCAAATGCCGGCACCAGGTCACTCAGCCAAAGTGCTTTCGGATCATATTTTGCGAAGAAAGGTTTACCCACCCATTCCGGAACCCTGCCCTGGATGAAGTTCAGTACGAATACCTTTTCGCCATGTACGTTGCTGACGCCTATAATACATACCTTGCCTGGTCCTGCAGACATTGACGGTCCTCTCACGGTCCTGCAAATGCCGCTTACCTGCTGGTATGCACCTGTAAAAATATTAAGTGCCGATTCCAGGTTCACGCCAAAATACTCCTGCGCCCCTGTGTCACGCGCCATGAACATATAATAGGGTATCATACCCATGTCCACCTGCTTTCTCCACATTTTTGCCCACACATCTGCATCTGCATT
>CAZPTO010000194.1:0-6849 GCA_964589155.1 uncultured Bacteroidaceae bacterium
TGATCCTGGTCGCCCCCACCTGGAAAGCCTATTCCATACTGAACAGGTTCGGCACAAGGGTCTTTGATAGCTTACTGAAGGACACACCCTATGATATTATCCTGCGGCCGCATCCGCAGAGTTATGTGAGCTTCCCCGGACTGATGGCTGAAATTGAGGAGTATGTGAAGGACGAACCACGGATCACCATTGACAGGAACCAGCTGGGAACCGAAAGCATGGTAAAATCTGACCTGATGATCAGTGATCTTTCAGGTGTTTTTTGGGATTATGCATTCTTATTTTCCAAACCCGTTCTGTTGCTGAAAACAACATTCGATTCCATCGAGGGTTTCGAGGGATCCGAACTCGATCACGAGATGTGGGAGATGAGGGAACGGGAAAGATTGGGAAGGGAATTTGATGAAGAGAATATCGACCAGCTCAGCACCCTGGTCAAAGAGATGATCGCCCATCCGCCCACCCTGCAGCTGGAAGAACTGAAACAGGAATCGGTGTATCATTTTGGCCGGGCAGGCGAAGTTGCTGCCAACCAGATCATGGATATCGTCAAAGAGATGGATCACAAAAACGAATAACAGTAGTAGAGCGGTATGGATTTCTTTGACCTCATCTTTTCCCCGTTTTTCTTCATTGTGGAACAGCTGTACCTGTTTGGGTACAGGTTGACCGGCAATCATGGTGTGGCGATACTGTTGCTGAGTTTCGGTATCTCCTTGCTGCTGCTACCCATATTTATCCTGATCGAACGGGCCAAAAAGCGTGACGAAGCCAAGAAACAGAAAATGAAACCCGTGCTTGACGAGATCAGGCGGTGTTATAAGGGCCAGGAGCGATACTACTATACCAGGACCCTGCACAGGCAGCATGGCTACAATTCATTCCGGGCACTGATCCCGGTCTTATCCCTGTTGCTGCAGATCCCTTTCTTTATCGCAGCCTACCAGTTCCTGGAATACTATGAGCCCCTTACAGGGCAGGGCTTCCTGTTGATCGATGATCTGAGCGAACCCGACCGGTTGCTGGGGAAGGTCAACCTCCTGCCCATCATCATGACCCTGGTGAACCTGGTCACAGCCTACTTCTATACCCGCAATGGAAATACATCGGAGCGCAGGCAGATGCTGGTGGTTGCCGGGGTTTTCCTGGTCCTGCTGTACAATTTCCCGTCCGGACTGGTCCTCTACTGGACCATGAACAATGTCTTCAGCTTTTTCAGACTCTTCATTACAAATCCGGAAGTTTTTCGCAGAAAAAAACAGAAGCCTGGTACTGCCTCAATTAAGCACCCGTTGAAATATGCGTATGCACAACTACGCACAGGCATTGCAAAAACAGAGGTAAAACCGTGGATCTTCCTCTCATTACTATTCTTAACCCTCTATTTTCTTGTTTCAGGAAAATACTATTACACCGAGGACAACAATACACTGCTTGCGTATTCAATGGTGGCCCTGGTGCTTACACAGGCAATTGGATTCCTGTATTTCTACAGGGCAGGAGGCGTTAAATACCGAATATTGTACAGGGTTGCCTCCCCGCTTTTGCTCGTTAGCTTCCTGCTGCAATCAGCAAATATTTATTTGTTTGCCACAGGCGGAGAGATCGCTGTCAACCTGTTCAATCTCCATTTTGTGTTTGATGACCATCAGGTTACGGACATTATTTATCCCGGCCTGGTATTTGCGATCATCACCCTGCCCTGGTATTTTATTCAGCAGGGGATCAGACTAACGAACCAGGCTGCCCATGCACCAGCTGTCTTCCTGTTGGCTGCAGCGTATATTTTTGGCTTTATCACCCTTTGGAACCCGCTCATTGTGTACGCATCTTTTCCTGAAACCTTCAGTTTTTCCGCCCTCGCTCTCATTGGCAAGAACCTGCCTGTCTTTGTTATACTTTTCCTGCTGGCAACAGGGATAATTTTCATTATCCCGCGAAGGTTCAGGTGGCTACTCGCAGCCATTGCATTAACTGCTGCAGCCTTAGGATTTTTCCATCATACGATCCTGCCTGTTGAAATGGGTACGCTCCAGGAAAATAAATTTGAAAAGGAACAGGCATTGTTCATCCCACCCTTTATATACCTGCTTGAAGCGATCGCCATGATCGCACTGTTTGTGGCAAGTGTTTACCTGGTTTTACGCCCGTATCGCAGGTATGTCCTCGCTGGACTGGCACTTCTGAACGTTGTGGTCATCTCTCAAAGTCTTTACAGCGCCGTTGCCTCCGGCAGCTTTATACAGAACGAAACATACACCTCTTCCCATGCGATTCCATTCTCAACAACAGGGAAGAACGTGGTATATTTCGTTCCCGACATGTTCCAGGGATGGGCCATGCACAGAATGATGAATGAAAATCCGGAACTGAAAGCGCAGCTGGAAGGATTTGTATGGTATCCCAATGCACTTTCTGTTTCGCGGGTTACAAATACTTCGGTGGGACCGCTTTTGGGTGGACATGCTTATGCTCCCGACAGCCTCGACCAGGATACGGAGCGTACCATCGAGGAGAAATTATCACAGGCCAAGCATGACCTGTCCGAAAAGGTCAGGCAACAGGGGTACATGTTTACCAGCACCAGGGTGCCCTATACCAACATCGCAGATGAAGACTATGATGTGTTTTTGCCTGACTGGCACGAAGACTGGGATGTATACAACAAGCAGCTGGATATACTTGTGACGGAGGAGATCAACTATACCCTGCTCGGATATAATGCACTGTTCTTCACCGCTCCGCTTGCCTTCAAGGCTAAAATTTACAACAATGGACAATGGCTATTCCTGGATAGCAAAAAAGAGGGAAGAAATACCACCACAAGTTTGAAACACCAGTTTCTCAGGCTGCTGCCTTATATTTCGAATGCAGATTCGGACCAGGGAAATTTTATCCTGATCTACTCCATGGTTTCACACTTTCCATGGAGTATTGTCAACGACAACGGATCAATGATCAACGGGGTTTCACCGTACGAAAACAATAAATGGATTATTGAGAATCTTACCAGGTGGTTCAGCTGGATGAAAGAGAACGAGGTCTATGACAATACCAAGATTGTCATCGTATCTGATCACGGAACGCATTGGAAACGGTTCAACCGGGAACTGGATATTGACAATCCGTTTCAAAACGTCGATGATGAAAGTGTGCCCCTGAATTATATGCTGGACCTGAATCCCCTGATCATGGTAAAGGATTTCAATGCAACAGCACCGTTTTCGGAGGACTGGCAGTTCATGAGCAACATGGATGCTATCGACATTGCGGTCGGAAAGCTTGATCCGGCCCGGAACACTGTCGGTGATCCTGATCCGGCCCGGGACCCTGTCGGTGATCCTGATCCGGCCCGGCATACCGGCAGGGATAAAGACCGGGAGACAGGCCGGGATTCAATCACCGCGGAAAGGGTTTTGCCCGCTTTTGTATCCTGGTGGACGCAGGATATGAATAACCGGACCCAATTTTCGTTGGAACATAAGTACCTTGTGAAGGATAATATTTTTGATGCAGACAACTGGACCATGGTGTGGGATAAGCACCTGGGAGAATTAGATCCGGGGGAAGAATAAATAGCACCCCCCCGTAGCAATCGATCAATGAATTATTCAGACTATTTACTTGCAATGCGTGCCTCAGTGGCAAAGAAAAAAATGCTTACGGGTGTTGGAACATTTGCCCGTGACTTCCACCTGCAGTTCCGGGTCTTCCTCGGCCTTGTTTTTATAACAACCTATTTCTATTTCGGATCAAAATATTACTATGACGGTGTCAATAAAGCATTGGGAATCATTGCATTCACAGCAATGCTGGTCACCCAGGCGGCCGGGTTAATCTTATATACCAGGCATTTCAAAAGCCTGACCAGGACGGGGGGGCTGCTTTCAGTACCTGCCTTGATCCTGCTTATGGTCTTCCAGGCCGTCAACCTGTTTGCGGCCGGTGCCGGGAAGGAAATCACATTCAGCCTCTTCAACCTGGAGGTTACACTGTCCGGAACAGCAACAGTAATAGATGTTGTATTACCGGGAATTATTTTTGTCCTGCTCATCGCGTTTATCCTTTTTTACGCAAAAAGAAATCACTTCCCGGTTCAACTCAACCCTGACTGGTCTGTCTATCTCCTTTCCATCCTTTACCTGTTGGGGTTTATTTTCTTATGGAATCCATTGTCAGTGTATGCATCCTACCCTTCAAACTTTGATTTTACGGCCTTCGATATTCTAAAAAATAATTTGGGTGGGTTTTTGATCGCAGCTGCATTGCTGACGGTCACCTATTTTTCTTTTTCAAACAGAATCAGAAATGCCCTGCTGATCACCGCTACATCCGGGGTTGTCATTGGATTTATTCACAACACCATTGTACCTATCGAAATGGGTACGCTGCAGGAGGCTGTCTTCCTGAACCAAGAGCACCTGGCAAAACCTGTTGCCTTGTTTATTGCCGAGTGCGCAGGCATTCTGTTCACTGTGCATGGGATCATCTGGCTGTTCAGGAAGGGAGTTCACAAACAAATACGCTATGTACTGATTGCATTGAATGTAATACTGATCACGCAAGGGCTGGTTGCCGCGGGCAGTTCCGGTTCCTTTTTTCAAAAACAGAATATACCATCCAATCCCACGAGTTCTGTCTCCTTTTCCAAAGAAGGGGAAAATATTGTCCTGCTTGTGCTTGATATGTTTCATGGTTGGTATGTCAACAAAATCGTTGAGGAAGATCCCGCGCTTAAAAATATATTCAAGGGGTTTGTATGGTATCCCAATACGCTTTCGGTTTCATCCATAACCGGTTCTTCGATAGGCGCCATGCTGGGCGGATATCAGTATACCATTGACAAGTTGAACCAGGACACAGACCGACCGTTGAGTGAAAAAATCACGGACATCGCCGCTGAATTGAATACGGAACTCAACAACGAGGGATACGGATTTTCAGGCAACCGCATCATTTATTCCACAGTGGACAGTCTCGATTATGATACCTTTCTACCCAAATGGCACGAGGACTGGGACAAGTTCAACAGCACGCTCAATATCGGCCTCCACAAGGAGATCAATTACGATCTGTTGTGGAATAACGCGGCTTTTTACAGTGCCCCACTCATTTTTAAACCCAGGATCTATAACAAGGGGAAATGGCTGCTGGGCAGAATTAAAAAAAATCAAAACACCAGCCGGACCAAGCCATATAATTTCTTAAGACTCTTGCCGCATATCTCGGACACTGAAAGCAGCAGGTCCAATTTTATTTACCTTTACGGGTCAGCAACACATCACCCCTGGGATATTATTGATGAAGACGGGGTTCTGCACACCGATGTGTCACCCTACGAAAATAACAAGTGGGCCCTTGAAACCCTTTCAAGCTGGATTGAATGGATGAAAAATAACGAAGTATATGATAATACAAAGATCATCATTGTGTCAGATCATGGTCCGCACTGGTGGTATTATAAGGGAAAAGTTGATACCGACACCCCCGTTATCATGAATACTGAAGTGGAGCGGATCAATGAACTCTCCATGGGATTATTTGCATTGCTGCTTGTGAAGGACTTCGATAAGACGGGTGGGTTGGAAGAAAATTGGCGTTTCATGAGTAATGCGGATGTGCATTCAATTATTTTTGATGAAGAGAATCCGGCAACAAAAGAACCTCCTTTGATGAGAACGCTCCCTTCATCCGTGGTGCTCTGGGAACGAAAACTTTGGGAGTTGAACCAGCTGCGGATTATCAAAGAATTTGAGGTCACAGATAACATGTATGATTTAAACAATTGGAAAATAGTTGATTAACAGATGGATTTTCTGAACTACATACTTGCACCTTTTGACTTTATTATAGAACAGGTATTCCTGTGGAGCTATCGCCTTACAGGAAACTACGGGGTATCTGTTATCCTGCTCAGTTTCGCTGTTTCGCTGCTGTTGCTGCCCATCTTCATCCTGATCGAACGGGCCAAAAAGCGCGACGATGCGGTAAAACAAAAAATGAAACCAAGGCTGGACGAGATCAGGCGATGTTACAAGGGACAGGAGCGGTACTACTATATCCGCACCCTCCACCGGCAGCATGGTTATAATTCTTTCAGGGCATTGATACCGGTACTGACCCTGCTGCTGCAGATCCCGTTTTTCATCGCCGCCTACCGGTTCCTGGAACATTATGAGCCCCTTGCAGGACAGGGATTCCTGATGATCGACGATCTGAGTGCTCCTGACAGGTTGTTGGGTGGAATCAACCTGCTTCCAATCGTCATGACCCTGGTGAACCTGGTCACCGCCTGGTTCTATACCCGCAACGGGAATACTTCAGAGCGCAGGCAGATGCTCGTGATTGCCGGGGTCTTCCTGGTGCTGTTATATAATTTTCCATCCGGACTGGTACTGTACTGGACCATGAACAATGTCTTCAGCTTCTTCAGATTGTTCATTACCAATCCTGAAGTATTCCGTAAACCAGGGAAAAAGGAAGGCCGTCCGCATGCACACCATTCCGCGCTCCGGGAACGATTCCTGCCTTCATCTTCAAAACCCACCCGGATATTTGCAGCCTATCGCGAACAGATCAGGTCGAATCTGCCCGGTTTAAAGGTGTTTTTTATCGTTTTACTGGTGCTGGTCATTGCCTCTCAACTCAACTGGGCCTTACAGAATTCGTTTAATGATTTCGTATTGCGATTGATTGCTGCGCCTGTGGCAACCATCCTGATCACCGTGCTGGCAGCCTTTGGATATGCAACGGTTGCGATCCTCCGCCCCCAGGTGAAAGGAATATCTATCAAGCCGAAGTTGCACAACGTTTTGTTCTTTATTACAATATATTTCTACTTTGCTGCAA
>CAZPTO010000195.1:0-6794 GCA_964589155.1 uncultured Bacteroidaceae bacterium
GCAGCTGTGATACAGTTTGCAGGGAAAAAGACAAACAATTAGCCTGTTCTCCTGTTACACCTGTATTAACTCAATCAGCTCAGTTATGGACCTTGGATTAAAAGATAAAGTAATGATGGTGGCGGCCTCGAGTTCGGGACTGGGATTTGCCATTGCCCGCAACCTGGCAAAAGAGGGCGCAAAACTATCCATTGCCAGCCGCAATGTAAAACACATTGAAACAGCCGCTACGGAGATCCGCAAGGAGAGTGATGTGGAGATTTTTCCTTCCGTGATGGATGTTACCGATCCTTTCACTATTGAAAGATGGACCAAGGATACCCTTCAGAAATTTGGAAAGATTGATGGGTTGTTAGTTAATGCAGGTGGTCCGCCGGCTGGAAGATTTGATGACCTGGACGATTCCAAGTGGGTTGCAGGCTTCGAACTGACCATGATGGGCACCGTGCGGATGATCCGCCAGGTGCTGCCTCAAATGCGAAAACAAAAGAGTGGATCTATTGTAACTATTACTTCAGTTAGCATAAAGGAACCCATTGATAACCTGTTGCTTTCAAATGTAATGCGTTCAGGTGTAGCAAGTCTTTTAAAGAGTCTCTCCTTTGACCTTGCGAAACAAGGTATCCGCATCAACAACCTGGTTCCGGGGTTATTCGGTACTGAGCGATTGAAAGCGCTGGACCTGATCAACTCGCGTGAATGGAGGATGACCGTTGAAGAGGTACAAAGCATCAACTTCAGTAATATCCCGATGGGCAGATACGGGGACCCCGATGAGTTTGGCAAGGCAGCCGCTTTCCTGCTCTCCGATGCAGCCTCCTATGTGACAGGGGAAACCTTTTTCGTGGACGGGGGCAGGACCCGGTCAGTTCGTTAAATTCACCAGCATGCATCAGCATATTTTAACGGAGCAGAACCTTTCCTTCTCAGAAGAAATTGCAGAAGATGTTTTCCTGATTGGGTTCAGACGTGATTTCAGTTTCAAGGCCGGCCAGGTGATCGGGATTGGCATTGAAAAGGACGGACCGCGCCGCCTGTACAGTATTTGCAGTGGCGAAGATGAGGATGAAGTAAGGATCCTGTACAATGTGATTGAGGAGGGGTACCTTACTCCCCGGTTGAGTGACCTCGGAGAAGGGGATTCCATTTGGATTACAGAACCCCGGGGAGAATTTCTGTACGACCCCGTCCCGGCCATATTCATTGCCAGCGGAACTGGTATTGCTCCTTTTTATTCCATGTTTCGTTCCGGACAATTTGAAAACAAAGTATTGATCCATGGCGAACGCTACCTGGAGCGTTTTTATTTTTATGATGAATTTTCAGAGGCACTCGGAGAAAACTACCTGCGCTGCTGCTCACAGGAAGAGGATGAACAGGTATACAGCGGCAGGGTCACCGATTATTTGAAGCATGCCTCCTCATTGCCTGCCGATTTCAAATATTATCTTTGTGGCAGGGCAGAGATGGTGGTTGAGAGCAGGGACCTGCTGATCGAAAGGGGAATCCCGTTCAACCAGATCGTCTCGGAGATCTATTTTTGATATGGAACCACTATTTGGAAAAACATTAGAAGAGCTTAGTCAAGTTGCCGCTGAATTGCAGTTGCCAGGATTTACAGCAAAGCAGATGGCCGACTGGCTCTATCAAAAAAAGATCGGTTCCATTGATGAAATGACCAACCTGTCAAAAGCAGCGAGAGCTGCCCTGAATAAGCAATATACGCTGGGATTGGCGCCATTCAAAAACGTACAATCTTCCATTGATGGCACCAAAAAATACCTGTTCAACACCACCATCGGCAAATTTGTTGAAACAGCCTACATTCCCGATAAAGACAGGCATACCGTATGTGTTTCCACCCAGGTGGGTTGCAAGATGGGGTGCCTGTTCTGCATGACAGGCAAACAGGGGTTCCAGGGCAACCTCACTGCAGGTGAGATCCTCAACCAGTTGCGGAGTATTAACGAGTGGGAGCAGGTGACCAATATCGTCTATATGGGCATGGGTGAGCCCCTTGACAATATGGAAGCGGTATTAAAAAGCCTGGAGATCCTCACAGCCGATTGGGGCTTTGCCATGAGTCCGCGTCGTATCACAGTATCAACCATCGGGATCATTCCTGCGATGAAAGAATTCCTGGAAAAAAGCGAAGCCCACCTCGCGGTCAGCCTGCATTCCCCTTTTGAATCGGAGCGAAAAATGCTGATGCCCATCCAGCAGGTTTACCCGCTTGAAGAGGTCCTGCAGGAGATCCGCTCGTGGGATTTCGGCAGGCAGCGCCGCGTATCCTTCGAATATATCATGTTTCGTGATCTGAACGATACCCCGAAACATGTAAAGGAGCTGGTGAAGCTCCTGGAAGGGATCCGTTGCCGCATCAACCTGATCCGCTTTCACCCGATCCCGGACACCCCGCTCGATACCTCAACCGACGAACGCATCAGCGCATTTAAGGAGGAGCTTAATGCCCGGGGGGTCTTTACCACCATTCGTGCCAGCCGCGGTGAGGACATTTATGCTGCCTGCGGACTGCTTTCCACGAAAGAACTGGTTAAAAAGTAATGACCAGGTGCTGTCCAATATTCCAACAACTTTTTTCGATCCAGCCGAGGTTCATCACATGAACAGGTATGAGACAATGGATCCATGACATTACCGGTTTCTTTTTCCCACTTTATTGTCCGGTATGCGGAAAGGTTTTGTATATCCCGGGGGAGATTATCTGCCTGTCGTGCGAACAGAAGATGCCGGTAACACGATATATTGACGACCCTGACAACCCTGTTGCCCAGTTGTTCTGGGGTAGGATTGAGATCGCCGGTGCATTTTCACTGCTTCGCTTTGAAAAAGGCTCCAGGTACCAACCCCTGCTGCACCTGCTGAAATACAAGGGGCATAAAAAGATGGGGGTGTTCCTTGGTCGCATGCTTGGTGCAGCACTGAAAAACAGTATGCTGGCACAGGCAGACCTTGTGGTTCCCGTGCCTTTGCATCCAAAAAAAGAACGCAATCGCGGGTACAATCAAAGTGCCCTGATCGCACATGGGGTTGCTGATGTCACCGGCATACCATTACATGAACACATCCTGTTCAGACGGGAAAATACCGGTTCTCAAACCCGGAGAAACCGTTTTGAGCGATGGGAGAACATGGAAGATGTATTTGGATTGTGTAAAGAGGCCGGAGGCTATAGCGAACTCTCTGTCCTGCTGATCGATGATGTGGTCACCACCGGGTCCACCCTGGAAGCATGTGCCACCACCCTGAAACGGATGCCGGGAACGAAGGTGCACGTTGCTACTGTTGCTTGTGCCTGAAAACGCGGAAGTATAGGTAATGATTCAGGTTCAGAAGCTGTCATGTTTGGAGGAACTTTCTTGTGTATAAGAACTATCTTAGACACAGAAACTGCTGCATTCGCAGGAGGGGTCGCTCATGACGGTACTTTTGTGATTACATTCTCAACGGATAAAATAATACCTGGCATTGATACTGAGGACATCATGAAACCAGCCCGAGTTGCGGTAGCGTACGGCATATGCATCGAACTTGTAAAACGGAATGACAGAATAGTTAAACCGCAGTCCAAAGGCGAGTTTTGGACGTACAAAATAGTTGATACCAGCAAAGGCAGTAATGCCAAATCTATTCAAATCGTTGGCATTGTCCGGCGGAATGGCACCATTTTCATCAGCATAATACTCCCAGATCAATACATCGGGAGCGAATCCCAGTTCAGCCTGAATCCGTTCATTGATGAAATAGTGCATTGAAAGTGGCATTTCAATATACCGGAGGTCAATCAGGTCCAGTCCCATAACATTCCCGGTAAGGTCCCGTTGAATATCATATTTCCCACGCGAAGTATATTTCAGCTCCAATTGCCAAAAGAGTTGGTTAATACCTGTTTGTCGTGATACAAAGGCACCCGCATTCAGACCAAGCTTTCCATATAATTCATCGGTATCATTGTCAATCCGTGCAGCATTCAGCCCTGCAGAAATTCCTCCCTGGAATTTTTGTCCGGACGCCTGGAAAGCCAGCACAACCAGGGTCACCAGCAGAATTGTTTTTTTTGTCATCTTTGCAATTATTAATCAAAACCGGTTCAGCGTCACTGGGGCGCATGCATTCACCGGTGAAAGTCTCCAAAACGGGGATTAAATTAGATGAATTTAATTTGATAAACAAAAAGGGGATGGGGAATTGGTATCCGTTACCGTCTTATTCAATCTCGAGATCAAATTTTTCAAGCAGGCCCGGCAATGCAGCAGACGCCACTTTTGCGCCGCGAATGTAGTTGTTTTCCGGATCAATGGAATAATTTTCAGCTGTACGCAGATCAGCCTCCTCCAGGATGGTATTGTCAAAGACCGCCTTATACAAATCACAGCGCCTGATCACTGCCCTGGTCAGGTTTGCTCCGGAAAAATCAACCTCCTGCAGGTTACAGTTGTTAAAGAATGTTCCCTGCATTTTGAGTTCAATAAAAGAAGAAAGCTGCAACATACAATTGTCGAATCGGAAGGAGAGCAGTGTACTATTACAGTCCTCAAATCGCAAGCCGGTCATTTTGCAATTCCTGAACTCAATCTCCTGGAAAGTGACTTGATTCAATTTTGCAAGGCTTATGTTGCACGATTCAAAGACACAATCTACAAACACCAGCCCTTTCAGTTCAGTGTTATAGAAATTGCATGTATTGAACGTACAGTTCTCATAAATACCCTTTTCAAGGGTTTCCCTGGTATAATCCACGTTTTCAAAACTGTTGTCCTCGAAGACCTGCTCTGGCATGATATCTACATAATTACTGAAACAACCTGGTCATATATTGCTTGCTGAATGTTATTATACAAGATATCACTTTTTAAAACAGCAGTTGAAATGTCAGCGTATATTTTACAGGAAAACACTGAAAAGTAATGTGAAATCAGGCAATCTGACCTTCGGACCACATAAAAAGGAGGCGTTCAGACCGAAAAAAGACAGGGGTCATTTCTCCCTGTCTTAAAAATATTCTCTTTTTTGATCCCTCTTCTTCTAATGATAAATTCAAGCATGATGTGTCCCTGGCGCAAGATGTATACCTTGCTTTCAAAATCCAATTAAAATATATATTTCATACTTTATCCATAAATTCCATGATCCCTTCTGTCGCGGTCTTATTGATAAAAGTAACATCCATCCCACCGATCCCCCGGGGGTCGCCGGGATCGATCACATACACCGGGATACCAGCCTGTGCATAATGAACCAGGCCGGCAGCAGGATACACATTCAGCGAAGTGCCGATCACCAGCAGGATATCCGCAGCATGCACCAGGGGTACGGCCTCCCCGATTGCAGGTACCATCTCGCCGAACCACACAACATGCGGGCGTAGCTGGTGGCCCGCATCTGAGAGGTCCCCCTGTTTCAGTTCCCACCCTTCAATATCATATACATCATCTTCGTTAACGGTGCACCGGGCCTTGCGCAACTCACCGTGCAGGTGCAGCACCTTTGTCGAACCCGCCCTTTCATGCAGGTCATCTACATTTTGTGTAATAATCCGGACATCGAATTTTTCCTCAAGTGCTGCCAGTCCTTTATGCGCAGCGTTGGGTTGTGCCTCCAGCAATGCCTTCCTGCGCTCATTATAGAACCGCAACACCAGTTCACGGTTGTTTTGCCATGCTACAGGACTGGCCACTTCGGTCACATCATATTCTTCCCAGAGGCCCCCCATATCGCGAAAAGTGCGTATCCCACTTTCGGCACTAATGCCTGATCCTGACAATACAACCAGTTTTTGCATACCATTCTGTTTTTTTACAATTGTGCAATTCAGGATCCTTTTGAAATCATGTTTTTGGCAGCAGCTATTTTGCATGTTGCTGCAGAAAACGCATCATTTCAATCAGATCATTTGTCCCGCTTCCTGAATTTTGCCCGCACCACCAGGATAAAACCCCAGATGACCATTACAGCGGAGACCAGGAGCATAACTTCTGAAAGAACGAAAATCCATTTTTCGTCCGGAACAAAGTCCTTGGTCAGCACCATGGAGAGCAGTGTAAACATGATTCCGACGAGCAGCAATACTTGTCCTTTTCTTTCCATATTCTATATCATTTATCTGAAAGCATAGCGCAACCGTGACATTCCTCGTGATGCGATATTTGCTGAATATAAAAATAGGTTATTTCAGCAACTTTAACTAATTTTATCCATGCATTTTTACAGCAAATACCCTGATATTCTGAATGTTATATGATCAGCCAGGAGACAGTCAATAAAATATTCGATACGGTAGACATCGTAGAGGTGATCTCTGATTATGTAACACTCAAGAAATCAGGAGCCAATTATAAGGGGCTCAGTCCATTCAGTAATGAGAAAACCCCTTCGTTCATGGTTTCACCCTCCAAGGGGATTTTTAAGGATTTCAGTTCAGGAAAGGGCGGCAATGCCGTGGGTTTTCTGATGGAGCATGAAAAGCTTTCTTATCCCGAAGCCCTCCATTACCTCGCCCACAAATACAACATTGAGATCGAGGAGACGGAAATGTCGCCGGAAGAGATCCAGCAACGCAATGAACGTGAAAGCCTGCTTGCTGTTACTTCTTATGCACAAAAATTCTTTACCGATCAGTTGCAGACGGCAGAAGGGAAGGCAATAGGGCTCAGTTATTTGCGGCAGCGGGGATTCCGTGATGACATCATCAGCAAATTTCAGCTGGGTTACAGCCCCGAAGACCGAAAGGCACTTACCAACAGTGCGCTGAAGGCGGGTTATAAACAGGATTT
>CAZPTO010000196.1:0-6753 GCA_964589155.1 uncultured Bacteroidaceae bacterium
AAGCTTGGAGGATTGACCCACCACCTGAAAGCAGATGAAGGATTGCGTCATGGGGTGTACATTTATAATGGAATCCTGACCAACCATTCCATCGGAAGCCGGTTTGGGATTCCTTCCAAAGACATTGAATTGCTGATGGCCGCATTTTAATGAGACAATCTATTGGGGTAAAAATATGGATGATCCTGGCACTGTCCCTTGTGCTCCATTCCGGTTGTCAGAAAACCAACCAGGAATACAGGGGAGATGTGATGCTCAGTTCAGCGTTCAATTTTGAGGACGCGTCGGTCTATGGGTATAATTTTGAGCTGGGAAAACGTTTACGCTATCCATCTGTGGGAGAACCGCTTCCTGATATTATTGTTGACCGTTACAGGCTCCTGGACGGATCTGTGAAGCCAGGATTTACTTCTCCTGCCAACACCAATGGATTTGCATTGGCCGGGGCGTTTGATGACCTGGATGAATCGCAGGATTTTTTTGAAAATGAATTACTCACCTTTGATGAAAATGCTGAATTTTCCCCTTCCAGCGATACCGTGCGGGAATTCCAGGTATGGGTGCTGAAGACCACCCTGAATAAATACGTCAAACTGCACGTCAGGGAGATCTGGACCACAGATGATGTGACGGGAATATTTAATGAGGTAATGATCGATTATTATTACCAGCCCGATGGAACTGCTACCTTCCCCCGGTAATATTTTGCAGTGTTTTTGTTATCTTGCCGGCCGTACGTTGAATGAATTCCACGAGATCCTATGAATTTTATACTGCTGGGTTTTATCCTGTATATGGTCATGATACTGGTGATCGGTTTTCTGACCTATAAAAGCAATAAGGACCATAATGATTTTTTCGTCGCGGGAAGAAAGCTCAATCCATGGGTGGTTGCATTCTCCGAGCGGGCCAGCGGGGAAAGTGCCTGGCTGTTGCTTGGATTGCCGGGTGCTGCCTATGCCCTCGGTTTCCTTGAGATGTGGACTGCCCTGGGATGCGTATTGGGCATTATTTTTTACTGGTTCATCATTGCAAAGGACCTGCGGGATGTTTCAGAAGAGGTAAATGCCATTACATTGCCTACTTTTTTTGCCGCCCGTCACCAGAAGGGCCAGGTGGTGATCAGGATGCTTTCCACGGTGATCATCATCTTTTTCTTCATTTTTTACCTGTCGGCGCAGATCAATGGTGCCGGTAAGATCCTCAATGTCACCTTCGGGATGGAAGAGATCCACGGGATGATCCTGGGGGCAGCTTTGATCATCTTTTATACCATGATGGGAGGTTTTTTTGCGGTCGCCTGGACGGACCTGGTACAGGGAATCATCATGATCGGCACCCTGGTGATCCTTCCGATTGCAGGTTTTATTGAACTGGCAGAAAGCGGCGTTTCGTTGTCGGGAGAGATGGAAGGGATGAAGACCGCCGACGGGCTTTCGCTGTTCTCATTCACCGGGGGAGAAACAGGCTGGGCCGCTGCTGCAGTGATCATTAGCGGGTTGAGCTGGGCTTTCGGCTATATGGGACAACCCCACCTGCTCACCCGGTTCATGTCCATCAAATCTTCAGCAAAGATCAAAATCTCCCGGCGCATCGCTATTACCTGGGCCATTCCCGCGTTCACAGGAGCAATGCTGATCGGTATCGTGGGAGTAGCGATGCACGGACAGGGTTATTTTGAAGATGTCGAACAGATCATGCCCTATATGGCCAAGACCCTGCTTCCAGCCTGGCTGGCCGGGATCCTGATCAGCGGGGCCATTGCCGCGATGATGTCCACGGCCGACAGCCAGCTGCTACTTATCAGCTCTTCTGTCGTGGAGGATTTTTATCACCAGACCCTGGGCAAGCAGGTCACCGACCGTTTCATGCTGAAAGTGAGCCGTTGGATCACGGTGGTGATCGGAATTGTAGGGTTACTCATTGCCATTGTATCTGATAAGCTGATATTTGCAATGGTATCCTATGCTTGGGCGGGACTGGGATCATCATTCGGTCCCCTGCTGCTGTTAATGCTGAAATGGAAAAAAGTCACGTGGCAGGGCGCTATTGGTGGATTGGTAACCGGCTCCCTGACCACAGTGACCTGGTCTGAAATCACGGTACTGGATGAAACGCTCAGCGTGCGGTTCGTCTCCTTCGTGATGGCCTTCCTCGCGGTGTGGCTGATCAGCCTGGCAACACGCAGGGAAACTTCAGGATGAAATTGGAACAGCAATCATCGACAGTATGCAAATAATCTATAATATCGGGCTGAGAAGTTATTACCTGTTAATCAGGATTGCCGCCCTTTGGAATCCCAAGGCAGAAAAATGGATTCGCGGGCGCAGGGTATGGAGGGAACAGGTCGCTGGTGCATTTCAAAGTACCGACAGGGTAGTCTGGTTCCATTGTGCATCGCTGGGGGAATTTGAGCAGGGCCGTCCGGTAATCGATGCCGCACGGGAAGCTTATCCCGGGAAGAAGATCCTGGTTACCTTTTTTTCTCCATCTGGGTATGAAAAAAGAAAACATTATCCAGGTGCGGATCTGGTTTGTTATCTACCGCGTGATACAGCAGCAAATGCAAAAGCATTCCTCGACCTGGTGCCGGTTGAACAAGCATTGTTCATCAAGTATGAGTTCTGGTATCATTTTCTGAACCGGTTGTATGATCAAAAGATCGCGACTTACCTCATCTCCGGGCATTTCAGGAAATCACAGGTGTTTTTCAGGTGGTATGGCGGTTTTTTCAGGCAGATGCTTCGCTGCTTTACTCATATTTTCGTCCAGACCGAAGCTTCTGCAAAGCTGCTGGGGGAGATCGGCCTGCAGAATGTGACCGTCGCAGGGGATACGCGGTTCGACAGGGTAATGCAGATTACAGCACATGCGCAGGGATCCAAAGTATTGCAGGCCTTCGCAGCAGACAGCGATCTGATCATTGCCGGGAGTACCTGGGAGGCTGATGAAAACTGCGTCAAGGCAGCTTTTGAAACTGCAGGAGACAACTGCAACCTGATCATCGCTCCCCATGAAGTTGCAGCAGTCAACGTGGAAAGGCTGATGGGACTTTTCCCGGGAGCCACCCTTTTTTCACAATTGGATGAAGCTGCTGTAATACAGGGGCGCGTAATCATTGTTGATACCATTGGACACCTGTCTTCACTTTACCGGCATGGAACCATTGCATTTATCGGCGGAGGGTTTGGAAAAGGAATACACAATATCCTGGAGGCCACGGCCGCCGGCTTACCAGTATTTTTCGGACCCAACTACAGGAATTTCAATGAGGCAGTTGAACTGGTGACCGGGGGAGGGGCGTTCCCGGTGCACAATAGTGCTGAAGCTGCCTCCGGGATGAGCAGTCTGCTGGGTGACAGGGTAAGGCTGCAGCAAATCTCACAGCGTGTCCAGGCATTCACCAGGAGCCGGACAGGAGCCACACGGATCATCATGGACCACCTGTAATTTTTTCAGCCTCCGGAACCCACCTGGTAATTATCAACGCTTTGTGTTTTTTTCAGCCTCCGGAAACAACCGGTCCCTTATGGATTATCTTTTGTTCTTTCAGCCCCCGTTATCACTGCAAAAAATCTTCTCACCAGTGTGCACTCCTTCATCTGCCTTAGCAGGACGTTCATCAAATTAGAATTACGTAAACACCACAAAAACAATATGTTACATACGATTACCAAAACGTGGTTTTCGTTAAAAACAGCATATGGTTGAACCTGACCCAGTTAGACTGAACGTTGATTTCTTGTTAATAAAAACGAAATCTTTTCTGCGTACCTGTACATGATTTCTTCCTAATTTCATCAACCAATTTCGGATTCACAGGAGGTCCATAATTATCCCAATTTTTTGGAAGATCGGTTGAGGAGCACAGCAGATAACAGGACCATCTTGCGTTTATGCGCGGAGGGAAAATTCGTAAAACACTGATAATCAGACAGTTGAAAAGGTTTAAAAAAGTTGTCTTATTGTTGATAACTATCATTGAGCCGAGGGAACAGGTTTACTAATTTGGGTGTTACATCAGGGGTGAATTTCGGAGTGAGTTTTAACCACATTTAAAAAGAACTGTATGTCAGACCAGGGAGCAACACAAAAGGGACAAATGATTGTTGAGAAGGACGAGCAAAGTACGCAAACAAAACCCTCCAAACGAACAGAGGAACCGAGAACATTTTCAAACGAGGAGGCGTTCAACGCATCCCTTGAATATTTTAAAGGTGATGAACTGGCTGCGCGTGTATGGGTCAATAAGTATGCATTGAAGGATTCATATGGCAAATTGTACGAACGCAGTCCGGATGACATGCACCACCGCCTGGCAAGTGAGATTGCCCGGATCGAGAAGCGTTACCCGAATCCGCTTTCCCACGACGAGTTATACGGTTTGATGCAGGGATTCAAGTACATTGTCCCACAGGGCTCGCCCATGACCGGCATCGGAAATAATTTCCAGATCGCCAGTTTGTCCAACTGCTTTGTCATTGGTCACGACGGACCCTCAGACTCTTATGGTGGTATCATGAAGATCGACCAGGAGCAGGTGCAGCTGATGAAACGCCGCGGTGGTGTGGGACATGATCTTTCTCATATTCGTCCGACCGGCAGTCCTGTCTTGAACAGTGCGCTGACCTCCACGGGAGTGGTTCCTTTCATGGAGCGTTATTCCAACAGTACAAGGGAGGTGGCACAGGACGGAAGGCGCGGTGCCCTCATGCTGAGTATTTCTATCAAACATCCCGACGCGGAACATTTTATCGATGCCAAGATGGAATCCGGCAAAGTAACCGGCGCGAATGTTTCTGTAAGGATGGACAATGATTTTATGGATGCTGTTGTTAAAGGAGAGCCCTATCGTCAGCAGTACCCGATCCATTCAGACCATCCTTCTTACACCAAAGAAATCGATGCCCGCCAGTTGTGGTCGAAGATCGTTCACAATGCCTGGAAATCTGCCGAGCCGGGGATCCTGTTCTGGGACACTATTGCTACTGAATCGGTGGCCGATTGTTATGCCGACGAGGGATTCAGGACGGTATCCACGAATCCATGTGGTGAAATACCCTTGTGTCCCTACGACAGTTGCCGGCTGTTAGCGGTCAATCTTTATAACTATGTTGAGGAGCCGTTTACCGACAAGGCAGTATTCAACTGGAAGAAATTCAAGAAGCACGTGGGACTGGCACAGCGCATGATGGATGACATCATCGACCTGGAGCTGGAAAAGATCGAAGCGATCCTCGAAAAGATCAAGGCCGATCCGGAAGATGAGGAGATCAAGCGCGTGGAGATCAGCCTCTGGGAAAATATTCGTAAAAAAGCATTGCAGGGACGCAGGACAGGCGTAGGGATCACTGCTGAAGGCGATATGCTGGCGGCCCTTGGCCTGCGCTATGGCAGCGAGGATGCTGTGGATTTTTCAGAAGAGGTACATAAGACCATCGCCATTGAAGCCTATCGTTCGAGCATGAACATGGCCAAAGAGCGTGGTCCCTTCGAAGTATTTGATGCAAAGAAGGAAGTAAACAACCCATTCATCAATCGCCTGGCTGCTGAAGATCCCCAGTTGGCTGAGGACATCAAAACATACGGCAGGAGGAATATATCATTGCTTACCATTGCTCCTACCGGGACGACAAGCCTGATGACACAAACCACTTCCGGGATCGAACCTGTCTTTCTACCAGTATACCAGCGCAGGCGCAAGGTGAATCCGAACGATAAAGATGCCACAGTCACCTTTGTTGACGAGGTGGGCGACAGCTGGGAAGAATACAATGTATTCCATCACAATTTCCTGACCTGGCTCAGGATCAATGGTCATGATCCCGAAGCGGTCAAGCGGTATGACAACGATGCTGTACAGGAACTGGTGAAGGTATCACCTTATTACAAAGCCACCTCCAATGACGTGGACTGGGTATCGAAGGTGAAGATGCAGGGCAGGGTGCAGAAATGGGTGGACCACTCCATCAGTGTCACCATCAACCTTCCCTCCGATGTCTCCGAAGAGTTGGTAGGCGAGCTTTACGTGGAAGCCTGGAAGAACGGTTGCAAGGGCGTAACCGTCTACAGGGACGGATCGCGTTCCGGGGTGCTGGTCTCGAATAATGACAAAGACAAGAATACAGAGTCACCTTTCCCCAAGAAGCGTCCGAAGGTACTGGATGCCGATATCCTGCGTTTCAAGAACAACAGCGAAGAATGGATTGCCTTTATCGGGCTGATCGACGGCCGTCCCTACGAGATCTTTACCGGGAAGAAGGAAGATGACAATTTCCCCATCCCGAAATCCATCCGGACCGGGAAGATCATCAAGACCAAAGAGGACAGCGGGGAGACACGCTACGACTTTCAGTATATTGACAAGTACGGGTACAAAGTGACCATGGGAGGATTGTCGCACCAGTTTTACAGTGAGTTCTGGAATTATGCCAAACTCATCTCCGGCGTGTTGCGTCACGGAATGCCCATTGTACATACGGTGGATCTGATCACCTCGCTGCGCCTGGACGATGATACGATCAACAACTGGACCGCCGGTGTGGCGCGTGCATTGAAAAAATATATACCTGACGGAACCGAAGTCAAGGGAAAGTCATGTGAAGACTGTGGATCAGGACACCTGATCTACCAGGAAGGCTGCCTGATCTGTACAGATTGCGGCTCTTCGAAATGTGGGTAGACGTAGCAGAATACTCCAGTAGATAAAAGAGGGTGTCTCGAAAGGGGCATCCTCTTTTCTATGGGTATTTC
>CAZPTO010000197.1:0-6735 GCA_964589155.1 uncultured Bacteroidaceae bacterium
TGTGACTGGAATTGTTTGATGATCTTAAATTTATGTTCCGGGGTCACCTGTGCAAAGGCATTTGCACGCATAAGCGCTTCATCTATGCTGTGATCGGATTCATTTTCCTCCTCAGCTTCTGCACCCTCTTTTTCGCCGAACAGTTCATTGGCTTGCTTCACATTGGTGCCCATACCCAGCTGACCGGCAACCTGTTTTGCAATGGCTGCATGATCGCCGGTGACCATCCGGATGTCGATTCCGCGTTCACCTGCTTCCCTGATCACCTCATCGGTACCCTCTATGGGTGGGTCGAGCAGGGAGAGGATCCCGAGGTAATGCCATGTATCATCTTGTTTTTTTGCAACGCCGAGTGCCCGGAACCCCTTGTTGCCCAGTTCATCGATCTTTTCAGAGATCTCGTTTCTTAATTGTTCGTCCGCTTCCACAAGGTCGAGGATTACCTGGGGCGCTCCCTTGGCCGCAGTAAATGAGTCACCATTCGGGGTTACTTCGGCCTCCGCACGTTTGCGGGTGGGATCGAAGGGACGAAACTCTTGGATATCGAATGCATCGAGATCACCTTTGTCTTCAATACCTTCCAGGATGGCCTGGTCGATTGGGTCCTCGTTGTGTTCCCTTTTACATGTCAGGGCTGCGGTGAGCAGCAATTCTTTTTTATCCCCCGCTTCCAAAAGAACCGGTTCCTGCAGTGTCAGTTCGTTTTTTGTCAGCGTGCCGGTTTTGTCGGCACACAACACTTCCAACCCGGCCATCTCCTCCATGGAGGACAGCTCGGATACGATGGCCTTCTGACGGGCCAGTCTCCGGGCCCCGATGGTCATGGTGACCGAGAGTACGGCCGGAAGTGCCTGTGGAATTCCTGCAATGGTCACCACCAGTGCAAACATCAGCACATCAACCACCGAATCATCCCGGATGATCCCCACCAGGATAATGATGGCTACAAGGACAAAAGTGATACCAATCAGGAATTTACCGATGCGCATCACTGCTTTCTGAAAGTGGGATTTCTGGTCCGCCTCTTCCACGAGTTCCACCGTTTTTGCAAATTTGGTCTGCCTGCCCGTGGCGATGACCACTGCTTTTGCTTCACCTCTTTTCACCGAGGTGCCTGAATAGCCCAGGTCTTCCCCACTTTTGTCGACAGGCAGGGACTCACCGGTGAGTGCAGATTCATCTATATTTACATTCTGGTCAGCCAGGAACTTCACATCAGCAGGAACTACATCACCCATTTTAACCACTACGATATCACCCGGGACCAGCTTTCTTGAAGGCATTGTTTTCTGTTCCCCGTCCCTGATGACCCGTGCAGTAGGTGACAATTTCTGCTTCAACGCTTTGATGGCATCCTCAGCCCTGCTTTCGTGCCAGAAACTCACTCCGCCGTTGATCAGCAGCATGGCCAGGATCACGAAGAAATCTTCCCATCGCTGCGCAACAGCTGCGAGGATGCATGCTACCTCCAGCATCCAGGGGATGGGCCCCCAGAAATTCAGCAGAAAATCCTTTACGGGGTGACTTACTTCCTCTTTGATGGTGTTGGGTCCGAATTCCCTGCGCTTTTCCTTTGCCGCTTTACTTGTTAATCCTTGTTCCGGGTTGGTGGAGAGTTCCTCCAGGATTTCCTCTGTGGTCGTTTCCTGGAAATGCTGGTGTAGATCGCGATGTTTGTCGGCGCTCATATTCAGTATACTTTAGGCGGTGATCCACGATTCGGCGTTCATTTTTTTGTTCCGTTCGCTTTCTGTTCTTTCCTGCCAATTTTTTCCTGTTGCTTCACCATCCGGTCATGGTCCTTATCGCCCCTCTTTGTCTTCGTCCTTTTCTCGAGCCTGTTCATGGTCTCTCCCCTTCCATATATAGTAAGTGAATCGTTTTCCCTGATGTGTGTGCCGGCACCCGGCGCTCCAAGATAGGTGCCGTCAATTCTGTTGATGCCCAGGATGATGATCCCTTCATCGTTCAGGCGTACCTCTTTCAGAGATTTGTCGCACAACCAGTGGTTTTTATCTATGCCGATCTGCGAAATCCTGTAGTCTCCCGCCAGGTGCAGGAGGTTGGCATAATCATTCGCATCAATACGTGTATATTTTTTCAGGAACCGGGTAATTACGGCTGACAGTTTCCGGTCCACCCAATTGCTCTGTGCGATGGTCCACAATGCTGTGATTCCCGATGCCAGGATAACGATCCGCAGCCACGCATTCTGTTCACTTTCCTCGGCAGTGAAACCAATGATAAGAGAAGCTATTCCCGTCACGATCCCTGCATTTCCCAAAAGCATGAGCAACAGCAGGATCTTTCTCCTGACCGGATTGTTCACCACCTTTTCCGATTCAGTGGTCGTGAAACCGACACCTGTAAATGCGGACCTTGCCTGGAACTTTGCTGATTCCCTGGACAGTCCGGTATGGGTGAGGGCAATGGTGGCTATTCGCGTGATGATCAACGACAATGCCAGTATTATTACCAGTGAAATTATGGCAATCATTTTATTAGCTCATCGATGTTTGTTCCTGTTCATTTCCCGTTACCTGCCTGCTTTTCACACCCGACATCACAGTGCTCCTTCTTGTGTTTGATGTTGAATCAGGTGATGCAATTATTTCACTTTCCTGCCTTCATTCAACCATGCAGTGAGCATCCAGTGTTCTTTTTCCAGTTCCCGCATCATGGAGTTCATCATGTCCATGGTGGCAGCATCACCGACTCCTCCGGCAGCATCCACAACTTCCAGCATAAAGGAATTCAGGATTTCCATGTCCTTAAGGATCTCCCGTGCCATTTCTATGGCTGTGAGCCTGTCCGGCGTTTCAATGATCTCGGCAACTTCGAGGTATTCTTTGAGGGTGCTCATCGGTGTTGCACCAAATACCCTGATCCGTTCAGCGATGTTATCAATATTCGCAACCGCTGCGGTATACAATGCTTCAAATTTATCGTGCAGATCAAAGAAATCCGGTCCCGTCACGTTCCAGTGATAATTCCGCAATTTCTGGTAGAATACATGATAGTTGGCAATCAGCTTGTTCATGGAGGTTACCATCTCCGCTGTATCCATACTGCTAAACCCCAACTTGGTATGTGTTTTCATTTTCGTTTTTGGTTCCATGTTTTTGTGATTTTTCCTGGTTAATAAGACTGAATTGCAGGGGTTCAGGCGTTTCCCTGGTGAAAAACCATCACGGGGATCTCTGATTTGGAAAGAATCCTGTTCGAATCACTTTTTGTGAACATACGTTGCAGGAAATTGCGGTTCTCCTTCAGCACAACGATCAAATCAAAACCTTCCGATTGTGCATAATCCATGACTCCCTTGTATGCTTTCTTTTCTTCCCTGACAGCAAAACGGATCCGGTCATAACCGACCTTTTCATGCAGGGAAGATTCGAAACCGTGGCTTTTCAGTTTTTCTTCAAGGTCGAGGCTGTCTGTGATGTGCAATGCAGTGATGTTTGCTTTGAAAGGAGCCATCATGTCTGCAAGTTTTTTAAGCGTAGGCACATCTTCTTCGAGATAATCCGTCGCGTAGAGAACCTTGTCAATTTCAGGAAACTTCAAGTCCTTGTTAACTTTCAGTAAAGGACAGCCGGTTTTTTCTATGATCTGTAAATAGGTATTGATAATGAACCCAAGTTCCGGTTCATCCGCTTCATTAATTACGATCATGTAGGTATCATCTTCTTCTGATACATCCAGCAGGACCAGGTCCGTTGCCCCACTCCTGATCTCAAAAGAAATAGTTGGACTTTTACCTTCTTTATTTTTCTTTTCCACGTATTCCCCGAGTCGCTTGTCTTCCTCTTTTAGCCGCTCTTCCCGGATCTTTTCAAATTCGTAGGAAGCCAGGCCGGTCTTCAGTGGGCTGGTCATGGGGTAAAAAAAGGTGTGCCGGCTTTCCAGCACCATAAATAATTTGAGTTCCATATCCAGTGAATTGGCCAGCGAAACGGATGTCCCGATTGTGCCGTCCAGATCTTCTCCTGTTCTGATAAATTGAATGATTTTATTCTTCATGATATATTCGTTTTATTATTTGTCAGCAATAACCGTACATGAATTTCTTTTCTCGCACTCAATATTAATAGCGTTCAGATAATATGCAGTATGTCAACATTTTAAAAAAATATTCCTGGCGTCCTGTGAAATGCTTCGACAGGTGTACACTTGTGGAGGATCAGTTGCGCTAATGTGGAACGAAAACCACACTGCTATTGAAAAGCAACCGCGGGAGGTTTGTGGATTTTTTTCCTCATTATTTACATCGTTCCACATGTCAACTGTTTCGTGCGGCTCGTAAATAATTATTATATTTCGCAGGCAATCAATATATTAGTAATTCGAATAAATTACCCTGTTTTCGAGGTATGCAAATTGCTGATGAAGTAAAGATATTTATTCAATAAACCAGAGTTGTATGAGTAAACAGCGGCCGAAGCGTGCCGGGGAGGACCTGTCTTTAATACAAATCCATGAAAAAATACAATCCGGTAAGATGGATGTGGAAGAAATGGTGCAATTTATAGATGATCTTTACCGGAAAGAAATTGAGAAGAGTAAAGCGCTCGAAAAGGATATTTTAGCGTTGAAGGAATTATCGAAAAAATACGAACATTTTTTTGAACGCTTTGCAGGGAATATTCCCCATACAGATGTCTATATATTTGAACCGACCCAGACCATTGTTATGGCACTTGGAAGCGAGATGGAAAAATATGGTTTCAGCAGGAAGCATTTCGAAGGACGCAAGTTCAATGAGATTTACGATGACGACACTACCCGGTTGTTACAGCCAATATATAACGATGCACTGGGTGGTAAGAAGGTATCCCGGAACATCACGTATTTTCAGGATCCTTACATTATCAATGCCATGCCCATAAGAGATCAGGAAGGGAATATATTTGCCGGGATGGCTATTTTGACAAATATTTCAGGTGAAGTTCACCGGGAACAGGAATTGGAGAAAGCAATGGAAGATGCAAAAAGTGCCAGCCTTGCCAAATCTGAGTTCATGGCCAACATGAGCCACGAGATACGCACACCGCTTAATTCCATCATGGGTTTTGCAGAACAATTGGGTAAAACCAGCCTTGATCAAGACCAGCAGAAATATACTGAGCTGATTGAAGAATCTTCTGAACACCTGCTGTCAATTGTCAATGAGATATTGATATTGTTGAAGCTCGGGGCTGGCGGTGTGTACCTGGAGGAGATTCCGTTCGACCTTCGGAACCTGTTCAATGAGGTGCACAATTCCTTTCGCATCAGGGCACAGAAGAAGAGCCTGAGCCTGAATTTTCAGATCAGCAAGGATGTCCCGGAGGTCCTGGTCGGCGATCCGGTCCGGCTGAAGCAGGTGATGATCAACCTGGTAAGCAATGCATTGAAATTTACACAGTTTGGTTATGTAAAATGGACAGCCACATCAAAGGAACAAAAGAATGGACGGTTACAATTGCATATCAAAATAGAGGATACCGGTATCGGGATCAAAAAGGAGGAGATGGATTCGATTTTCTCTGCGTTCCACCAGGCAGATACGTCGATGACAAGGAAATACGGTGGATCGGGACTCGGACTGACCATTGTCAAAAAACTGGTTGAATTGCAGGGTGGCAAGATCAATGTGACCAGCAAGGACAGGAAGGGTACAGAATTCCGGATCATGATCCCTTATGCCATCGGAAACAAAAAGGATCTTCCGGAAGAGGAGCGCTTCTATGAACCAGACAGGGAATTACTCAAGGGAATCCGGGTGCTGCTTGCAGATGATGACGAAACCAATCAGCTCCTGGCGGGTACGATTTTGGACAGTTGGAAAGTGAAATACGACATGGCAAACGACGGTAAGGAAGCGCTGAAATGCATGGAAAAAAATAAATATGACGTGGTCCTGATGGATATTCACATGCCAGTTATCAGTGGGTTGGATGTAGTAAAACAGGTGCGCTCAGATCCGGACCATCGCAATGCGAATGCAAAATTCATTGCAGTGACAGCCAACATTATCAAAAGTGACCTCCGCACATACCAGGATGCAGGAATGGAGAACTACCTGATCAAACCCTACCGTGAAGAGGGCCTGTTCAACAAGATATGTAATGTATTGAAGCTGGAGCGCACATCAGGAGTATTGAATAAAGATTTTGAAGGAATGACAGAACCGGAAGGCCGCAAAGACAGTAAACCTTATGACCTGAATGACCTGATCAATATTTCCAAGGGAGATATACAGTTCTATAACAAAACGCTGAAGTCATTCGTGACTAGTGCAGAGGATGTGTTGATTCGGACCAGGGAACTGTACGAAAAACAGCAATGGCATGAATTGGGGGAGCAGGCACATAAGATCATTTCATCATCAAGGTTCCTCGGTCTTTCAGCTGTTGCCAATACCTGTGCAAAAATAGAGGACAATACTGTTCGATCGGACAACTATGAATTGGTACCTGACCTGTTGAATGATCTGACCGGTATGCTGGAAAAAATATTGCCACAACTTAAAAATGAGTATATTTATAAAAAATCATAGCCTGTTGAACAGATGCATAAGATCCTGATTATTGATGATGACGTATTTATTTGCAATATCCTGGAAAAATACCTGAAGAATAATAAATACGGAGTGAAGTCGGCTTATTCAGCAGCTTCTGCAAAGAATATTTTAAAGGAAGAAGAATTTGACGTGGTCCTTTGCGATTACCGGTTGCCGGACAGTGACGGGAT
>CAZPTO010000198.1:0-6735 GCA_964589155.1 uncultured Bacteroidaceae bacterium
CTTCAGTGATTTCGGGGGTGGTGAAATTCATTGAACCGGCATTTGGCCTTTCTAAAATCCAGCTCGGCTGGGCCGTGAGCAGCCTCACTCTGACCTCCACGCTGGCCATGATGATTGCCGGACCCGTTAGTGATAAGCTGGGAAGAAGAACGGTTCTCAGGTATGCAGCGGTACTGTATGCCATCTCGGCAGTTGGATCAGCATTGGCTCCCAACTTTGTGATGCTCGTCATTGCCCGGATGATCGGTGGTTTTGGAGTGGGAGCCTCCCTGATCATCGCGCCTGTATTCATAGCAGAAATGGCTCCCCCGGGACGGAGGGGACAGCTGGTTTCGCTGAACCAGCTGAATATCGTAATCGGTATTTCCGTTGCCTTTTTTACCAACTACCTGATCCTGAGGCTTGGAGCCCTGGACAGGGATTGGGTGGAAACGCTCGGCCTTGCAACATATAACTGGCGCTGGATGCTGGGACTGGAGACCCTTCCGGCCATATTTTACTTCATCTTTCTCTTCTTTGTACCCAGGAGTCCCAGGTGGCTCATGATGAAGGGTGAACACGACGAGGCCATCCAGGTCCTGCATCGTACCAACGAACCCGATGTAGCCGAAATGGAATTCAAGAATATTCAACAAAGTCTTACAAGCGAGAAACATGGAAAGAAAGTCCCCCTGAAAGACCTGTTCAAGCCCGCACTAAGACTGGTACTTATCATAGGTGTGGGCGTTGCGATTTTGCAGCAGATCACCGGGATCAACTCGGTATTCTTCTATGCACCGATGATCTTCGAGCAATCAGGAATCGGTACAGATGCAGCTTTTTCCCAGGCCATCCTCGTCGGACTTACTAACCTTGTATTTACCATTGTAGCCATTTACCTGATCGACAGACTGGGAAGAAAGTTCCTGCTGGGGGTCGGCCTGGCCGGAATCACCGTATTCATGCTGCTGCTGGCACATGGTTTCAATTCAGCTACATATTCACTTAACTCAGATGCCATCGACGCTATGCCGGCAGAAATCGACAAAGCAGCACTGTACGAGATGGAGGGTGAAATATATCAGAGCGATGTACAATATAAACAACAACTCACCGAAAAACTCGGGGACGCTGCAGTAACAAAATTCCAGTCCCCACTCATCGCCGGAGCCATCAGTAACAATCCATGGCTCATCCTGATAGGTATCCTGGGGTTCGTTGCCTCATTCGCAGTTTCCATCGGCCCGGTGATGTGGGTGCTTTTTTCTGAATTGTTCCCGAACTGGATCCGTGGAGTCGCCATCTCTTTTGTCGGCTTCATCAATTCCCTGGTCAGTTTCTCTGTGCAACTGGTTTTTCCGTGGGAACTGGATACACTGGGAACGGCAGGTACTTTCCTGATCTACGGGTTATTTGGCGCCGTCGGGTTGATCTTTGTACTGATCCTCGTGCCCGAAACAAAAGGAAAGTCGCTTGAAGAACTTGAAAAAACCCTTGTGGGTAATAATTAATGCTGTCCATATGAGAAAAGATCTGCTACCTGCTTTATTTGTGATGCTGTTCCTGGCAACAGCCTGTAATGTGAGCGAAAAATCGTCGAAGGCAGAAGAACCTTCGACTGTGGAGTTAAGGAAAACGGATGGCAGCTACAGACTTTTCCTAAATGACAAAGTGTTTTATGTGAAAGGTGCCGGTGTGAACAACGGAGACATTGGATTGCTTGCCGAATCGGGAGCCAATGCGCTAAGAACCTGGAGTGTCTCTGAAGAGGTGTTGGATGAAGCCCTGGAGAACGGGCTCATGGTGATGATGGGAGTATCGGTTGCCAAAGAAAGGCACGGATTTGATTACAATAATAGGGAAGCCGTTCAGGCGCAATTTGAGCGAATCAAACAACAGGTGCTCTCAATTAAGGATCACCCCGCACTGCTGGGTTGGGGAATTGGTAACGAACTGAACCTGAGGTCAACCAATTTAAAAGTTTGGGATGCTGTTGAAGAAATCGCCTCCTACATTCATGAAGTGGACGGAAAACATCCTGTAACCACCATGCTTGCCGGGATTGGAAAAACAGAAGTGGATTATATCAGGGAGCATTGTCCCAGTATTGATTTTATTTCCATACAGCTCTACGGGGCCATCGAAGACCTGCCTGAATTGATACAGGAAGCAGGTTACACAGGCCCCTATCTTATCACTGAGTGGGGAACGACGGGACACTGGGAGGTTCCTTCCACCCAATGGAACGCACCTGTTGAAAATACCTCCACTGAAAAAGCGCAGGAAATCAAATACCGGTACGAAAATATAATTCTTGCCGATAGTGCATCCTGCATGGGATCATTTGTCTTCCTCTGGGGCCAGAAACAGGAACGTACGCCTACCTGGTATGGTCTGTTTACTGAAAATGGAAGGGCAACCGAGGCTGTGGACGTCATGCACTATCTCTGGAAAGGAGTCTGGCCGGAAAATCGCGCACCGAAAATCCTGGAAGCTACCCTCGATAATAAAACCCGGTATGATCATATCAAGCTCTTGCCTGGAAAATCATACGATGTTACCTATCGTTTTAATGATCCGGATGGAGATTCCCTGGAACTAAGATTTGAGCTATTGAGGGAAAGTACCGACCTGAAAGTGGGAGGCGATCGTGAAGCACGTCCGGAATCCCTGGATACAATAGTTTCCGACATTAACAGCAGCAGCGCATCCATTGTCAGTCCGGGGGTGCCGGGTCCTTACAGGTTGTTTATTTATGGGACCGACGGACATAATCACACTGCAACAGTCAATATTCCATTTATGGTACAATAAGAGAATATGAATAGAGGATGAGATTACAATGGATTTCAAGCCTGCAATACCCTGCTAAAAATATTGTTTTCATTAAAATGAACAGATATGTCAGAAAGGACGATCAAATCAGGAGACAACCCACTTATTTCAGAGCAATTACAAGTTGATGGGTGCTTTGTGGAAATTGAAAACGAAAAGTTCTACAAGATCACCAACTATCATAAAATGGCTGATTTTTTTATGAGCATCGTAAGTGATGCAGACCATTTTATGTTCATCTCCAGCAATGGTTCCCTTACGGCCGGAAGAAAGAACAAGAACAATGCATTGTTCCCATATTATACAGTTGATAAAATTCATGACTACAGGGACAGGACCGGCAGTAAAACCTACCTGCTGGCCACGAAGGGCAATGACACCTTCCTCTGGGAGCCCTTTACAAAAGAATCGGAGCACACCTATACCCTTGAGCGTAATATTTACAAGAGTGTATATGGAAACAAATTGATCTTCGAAGAGACCAATACCCAACTGGGACTGAGTTTTCGCTATGGATGGTACAATAGCAGCAGGTACGGATTCATTAAAAAATCATGGATCAGTAACCTGGAAGGTCAACCGGTGCATCTCGAGGTGCTCGACGGATTCAAGAATATTTTACCCGCCGGCGCAGATTATGCTTTTCAAAATGAATACAGCAACCTGCTCGATGCCTACAAAAAGAATGAGCTGGTGCATCAATCCGCACTGGCCATCTATTCGCTGAGCTCCATTCCTGTGGACAGGCCTGAGCCGAGCGAAGCGCTGAAAGCAACCACGGTTTGGGCATCAGGATCCACCAAAGGAGCAACAATACTCCTGTCGGATCACCAGGTCCAGCAGTTTGTTACCGGCAAAGAGGTTCATCGTGAGACAGATGTACGTGCCTCCCGGGGTGCCTATTTTATGCACAAGGAATTCGCTCTGCCCGCAAAAGGTGAGGATTCCTGGTTTTTCGCTGCCGAAGTGAACCAGGACAGTAAAGATGTTGCCAACCTCCTGCTTGAATTAAAAAACAATGCGAACATCGGTGATTCGGTAAATAAAGACATCCAGCAGGGAACGAATAAACTGAAACAGATCATTGGAACCACAGATGGTCTCCAGGTGAGCCAGGAAGATCTGAGTGCAGCACGACATATGTCAAATGCGCTGTATAATGTAATGCGGGGAGGTGTATTCCTGAATGGATACAAGGTAGATTCGAATGATTTTATCAAATATGTGTACCAGACCAGTACCGCGCTATCAAAAAAATACAATGCATGGTTATCCAACTTGCCGGGAGAAATTCAATACAGCGAGCTTGTTGGACATGCACGCCATCAGGATGACCCTGACCTGCTCAGGATCGCGAAAGAATATTTCCCCCTGACGTTCAGCAGGAGACACGGTGACCCCAGCAGGCCATGGAACAATTTTTCCATTGAAAACAAACACCCCGACGGATCACTCAAACTACATTACGAGGGGAACTGGAGAGATATTTTTCAGAACTGGGAGGCCTTGAGCCTTTCCTTCCCGGAATACCTTGAAGGTATGATTGGTAAATTTGTAAATGCCTCTACTGCTGATGGTTACAATCCTTATCGCATTACCAGGGAAGGAATTGACTGGGAAGTCCAGGATCCCGACGACCCGTGGGCATTTATCGGTTACTGGGGCGACCACCAGATCATCTACCTGCAGAAATTCCTTGAGCATACAGAGGCATTTTTCCCCGGGAGGATTGATGACATCCTCACAACCGATGCGTTTGTATATGCACATGTGCCCTATGAAATCAAGCCATTCGAAGAGATTGTCCGCAATCCCAAAGACACCATCGAATTTAACAGCACCCTGGATAAGAAACTGAACCAGCTTGCAGCAGAACAAGGCGCCGATGGCAAGCTGCTGAGGGACAGGCAGGGCTCGGTTGTTCATGCAAATTTTTCAGAAAAAATCCTTGTTACCCTGCTTGCCAAACTAAGCAATTTTATCCCTGAAGCCGGTATCTGGCTGAATACACAACGGCCTGAATGGAATGATGCCAACAACGCGCTTGTCGGTAACGGCACCTCGATGGTTACCCTTTACTACATCAGGAGATTTCTTGCCTTCTGGGGGCATCTCCTGGAAACATCAGATCATAAAGAACTCTCCATCGCAGAAGAGATCGCGATTCACTTTCAGGGGACTTTTAAAGCATTCAGGACTTACCAGGACAAGCTGGAAGGTACATTTTCAGATGAAGAAAGGTTCAGTTTGACAGAAATCCTGGGGATATCGGGGAGTAAGTACAGGCAAACCATCTACGCAAACAGTTTCAGCGGTAAAAAAACATCCTTGCCGGTATCGGAATTGTCTGAATTCATCTCCCTGGCCCTTCGGTTTGTCGACCATTCCATCGAAAATAACAAAAGAGAGGATCACCTGTACCACGCTTATAACCTCGTATCATTCAAGGAGGGAAAGATTGCCATCAGGTATCTTTATGAAATGCTGGAAGGACAGGTTGCCGTCCTGAGCGCGGGAGTCCTGACCCCCGAAGAGAGCCTCACACTGATGGATGCCCTGAAATCGAGCAAGCTGTTCAGGGAAGATCAATACAGTTACATCCTTTACCCTGACAGGGAGCTCACACGATTTACAGATAAGAATAATATTCCAGCAGAGAAACTTTCAGAGTCTGCTTTGCTGAAAAAATGTCTGCAGCGAAACCAGACGGACATTATCGTTGAGGACGACCAGGGGAACCTGCATTTCAATGCTGCGTTCAGAAATGGCGCCATACTTTCAGAAGCATTGGAAAACCTCGACAAAGCAATTTTCGGCGATCTTATTGCCAGTGAAAAACAGCTTGTCATGGATATCTACGAAGAGATGTTCGATCACCAGTCCTTTACCGGCAGATCAGGTACTTTCTACGGGTATGAAGGTCTCGGAAGCATCTACTGGCACATGGTATCCAAATTACTGCTGGCGGTACAGGAATGCTATTTTGATGCAGTCAGAAAGCAGTCTTCAGCATCTGTGATCAGCAAAATGGCAGCACATTATTACGAGATCAAGGCAGGCATTGGTCTCTACAAAAAACCGGATCTGTATGGTGCATTCCCAACGGATGCCTATTCCCATACCCCGGGGAATGCCGGGGTGAAACAACCCGGGCTTACAGGCCAGGTAAAAGAGGATGTGATCTCAAGATTCGGAGAACTGGGGCTGACCATTGAACAGGGACAGATCGTTTTCAACACTACCCTGTTGAACAGGAATGAACTGCTACGCGAAGAAAAAACGTTCCAGTTCCTGAACCTGAATGGAGCATTCGAAAAAGTTTCGCTCGAAAAGAATCAATTGGGATTCACCTATTGCCAGGTACCCGTGATATACAATTCAGCAGAAGAAGAATATGTTGTGGTGCATATTGCGGGTCGAGGGAATGAAAGGATTGAAGGGAAAAAAATCCCGGAGCATATTTCTAAAGCGATATTTAACAGGGATGCATCCATCACCCGCATAGATTTTTATTCCCCTGCACTCAAAACCACCTAACCTTCTGACAAAATGTTCACCAATTAATCTACGCATCTATGGCAAAATACGTTACAGCAAAAGAGGATATTGTACCCTTTGGACAGAAGTTGGCATTTGGTTCGGGTCACCTGGCCAACCAGCTTTTTCCTGCAGCACTCGGGGTGTTTATGGTAGTATTGGTGCTGGCTTTGAAGATGGACCCCTTCCTCGCCGGGGTATTGGCTGCAGTGCCCCGGTTACTGGATGCCCTTACCGATCCCATCATGGGATACATATCTGATAATACACGTTCGAAATGGGGAAGAAGAAAACCCTATATTTTCCTGGGCAGCCTGATCACCGGCTTCGCTTTTATGATCATGTGGCAACTGAATCCGGAAAACTCACAGACCTATAATTTTT
>CAZPTO010000199.1:0-6684 GCA_964589155.1 uncultured Bacteroidaceae bacterium
GCGCCAAAAAACAGAATGCCTTCTGCTTCAAGTATCCTGATCGTCTCAAAAAGCCCTGCTTCACCAAAATCAAACATGTGATTATTTGCCAGGGACACAGCCTTGACATTTAGCATTTTAAGTTGGTCGGCGTGATGTTCAAGCTGATGAAGCCCCGGTTTTTTATTGTGTTGTTTAAACACCTCCTTAATAAATGGTGATTCAAGGTTAGCGATGTTCAAATCCGATTCCTGAAGCTTTTTCAAGAGGGATTGATCTATTTTTGTGTCCGGGGAAAGGATCGTGTCTCCGAGTATGCCTATCTTCATCTGAATATACTTAATCGTACTTATCCCTGTTGAGGTAATTCGCTCACTATGAATTTATGTTTATTTGCATTGGGGAAAGACTCCAAATAAGTAAAATATATGTCGACATCTTCTCCACAATTGTCTTTAAAGGATTGTTTAATAAAATCTTCATCCTTTATGCTATAGTGCTTTCCTTTTTTGATTTGTACTTCGATTACCTTATCTTTCTTCTGGATGATCCGATACTGCTCAGCATTAGTTTTACCCATAAGCACCGTTAATACCGGACCCCCGATTTTCCTGCCGTTCACAAGAAGGAATTCAGTTTGCCTCCCAAGTAATTCCGTGATAACGGGTCTTTTTATTCCTGAATTCAGTTTTCGAATCTGTAATCTTCCCCGATCTCCTGTATCGTAGCGGATGAATGGGAATGCATAGTTGTATAATGAAGTTGCAAGAATAACTCCTTCTTCCCCGGTATCGGAATCTCCAACCTCAAGGTATGCCCGTTCCATGTCCACAATCAATCCTGTCTCACCATTGTGCTCAAAGGCTGAAACACCCCCATCATTTAAAGCGTACTGATTGTAAACTTTACATTTAAATACTTTCTCAATTAATATTCTTTGTTGGTCCAGTAAGCGCTCTGCAGTGGAAAAAACAGCGTTGAAAGAAACTTCGACAGAATGCTTGTCACAATATTCCGCAAGATAATACAATGCACTCGCGTAGCCACGTAAGTATTGGATATTCTTCCTTAAAACCAGTTCAGTAATCGTTTTGAAATCTTGTTCCTCCAGGCCATAACTTGAAATTTTATATTGATTCAATAGCCTGGGAAGCAGATTCAGTTTAAATTTTGAACTTTTATTTACCAAAGATCCGCCGGCCAGCACCAGGACACGATCTCCCAATTGGTAACCACCCAGTTTCATTCCCCTCAGGAGCAATGCAACACCGAGCTGGTGATCCTTCTTACTCATCCTGAAGCGTAGGGTCTGACCGGTAGATCCGCCTGTAGACTGGTTGACATATTTCATGTTGTTGGGGCGGGAAACCAGGGTATACCGTTCAATTATATCCTGCTTGGTCAGGACAGGGACCTTTCTGGAAAAATCATCCGGGGTTTTAATCTCCCCGACATTTACGTTATGTAAATCGAACCAGTATTTGTAAAAGGGGACATGCTGATAACAGTACCTGAGGAGCTTCCGGATCTCACGGAACTGGGTCACCCGGAGTTCTTCATAGCTTAAGGCTGAAGATTTTTCAAGGAACTTCAAATACTTGAGCCTGCGGTCCTTTTGAAGAAAAAATATGAATCTGATCAGTAACCTTCTTAAAACCATGCGTACAGCTCTCTTTTTTAGCCAATTTCAAAATTACATTTTTTCTGTGAATGAATAGGTCCGCAGGTTTTCATATTTTGAATGTTTTAGCAAAAGATGCAGGATTAGAAGAGAATGTGAATTTCCCATTCCAAACCGACCAGAGAATACCAATACATCAGATGGAACGATCAGTCGAACATCAGCCTACCCAGAAAACAGGTGTATCCATATGTGAGATACTGAATATTTCCGGAGGATATTTATTTAAAATTGAAGGATTACGAAGGTCATACAGGTGGACAAATTATCCGGCACAGGTAATTATTACTCTTATTTGTTCAGCCGCTTACTGACCTCGCTTTGTCTCTACAATAACTACCCCGTTTGCACCTCTTGATCCATATACCGCAGCAGAGGCATCTTTCAATACATTAATGCTCGCAATGTCTGCAGTATTGATGTTTCCAAAATCTACCGTGCTCACCTCTCTCCCGTCCACAACCAGTAATGCAGCATTAGCATCTGTCTTGTTGGCTGTACCGCGTATCACTATTTCACCCGTGATTTTACGCTTTTTATAAGTGCTGCGTTATTCCTCAACCTGGTTTGTCCGATGCACCGGGATCCTCAAACTGGTGTCGCATTTTTTCAAGACTTTCCGTTGATCCAATGGCGGTTACAATGTCTTTCTTACGTAAACGAGTGTAGCCGTGTGTCACGACCATGTGCCCTTTGCGTTTTACAGACAGGATCAACAGGTCGGCAGGTAATTTCAGATCGCGAATCGCCATTCCATGAAACTGCTTATCCCGCACCTCAAAGTCTTCAGCGTCCTGACGGGTGTCCATTCCCAGTATCAGTGAAGTGGCAATCGGGGCGCGGACAAAATGATCCAGCAATCCGATCACTGCAGTATAGGGTTCCACGATCTGGACGCCAAGATTGTTGAAATGCTTAAAGTATTTCCTGTCATTTAACCTCACAACAATTTCCTTTGCACCCAAATGTTTGTAAACGATATCACAAATAGACACATTCTCCTGGTCAGAAAGCATCAGGACAACCACCTCAGCTTTTGAGGCATCCAGTGCCTTAAGGGCATTGACGTCCAGACGTTCGATAAATTCCAGCTGTATATTTGGTAATTCCGGAACCTCGTTTTTTTTCTTTAAGGTTGCGATCTTTACTTTCCAGTCGTTCATTTGAAGCTGACGCGCCAGGGCCACTGATTGATCTTCCATTCCAAAAATAATCGCATTACGGATGCCGTCAAAAATAGTGATTTCAGATCTTCGATGCGATTCTCCAACCATCTGTATGGCCCATTTAAACAGTGGAGGACCAACCAGTTGATTGATCACAATAACTGCGATAATAATGGTGGCAAATTCACTGCCCCAGGCATCAAATTCTCCAGCCACTTCTGTAGCAAGACCCAATCCCACTCCGGCCTGGGTAATATAGGGCATCCAGCCAATTTTTCTGTATTTAGTTGGATCGCCCGCCAGGAAAGCGCCCAGTCCCGCTCCAATGATTACAGAAAGCAGCCTGACAAAAAATAAAATCACAGCGATCAGCCAGACTTTTGCAAGTAGATCAAGGGAGAGCATGGCTCCTACAAGGGTAAAAAAAGCAACATATACTGCGGGCCCCGCATCGTCAATGATCTTGTGGAACTGCATCCGGTGCTTGCTGTAATTCGTAACCCAGAAGCTCGCTACAATTGATATCAATAAAGGCTCGATGTGGATCTCTGCATTTGCAATACCCGGGTTCATTTCGTTGATAAAATGCGTAAAGACAAAGGTTAAATACCCTGTTGCAAGAATGAGAAACATCTTTACGTAAGCATGAACTCCTATGGAAAGTACAAAAGAGACCCAGCGGGCAATAAAATATCCCAGGAGAAATGCCAGCGCAATTTCAGCAAGTAGAATGATGATAATAATTAGATTGAACGGTGCCCCTGAAACAATATTCAGGGCGATCGAAAGAGAAATGGAAAACAGCAGGATCACCAGGACATCCTTTATTATGGTGACGCCCATTACAATCCGGGTGAAAGGACCTTTTGCACGCAACTCACTGATAATTGCGATTGCAGATGAGGGCGAGCGTGCAACAAAAATACTCGCGACAAGCAGGGCAACGGCAACTTTATTTCCCGAATTCATATCTTTCATGAAGGGAATGAAGTCAGCCAACAAAAAAACACCAATACTTCCAAAAACAAATGAAACAAACACCTGTCCAAAAGTATTCCAGGCGATACTTCTGACATGGTTCCTGATTTCTTTCAGATAAAGTTCAGCACCTGCAGCATATGCAATGAAGGCGAGAGCCAGGTCATTAACAAACCCAAGATTTTTCAGCGCATCTGCTTCTATCAAATCCAACACGTGGGGACCACAAATGATTCCTGTGACCAGGAATCCGGTGATTAACGGCAGCTTCAGTTTTTTAAAGAATTTGGCAAAATAGGACGACGAGAACAATATAAAAATGAATGCGAGAACATAAAGTAATATTTGTTGATAGTCGTGCATTTCAAGCCAAAAACAGTTTATAAATGGATAAGTTACAAAAAATTCAGGACGTATTGAATGCCATTTGGTTGGTCCCGGGTTATGCTGCATTTACTGATCATGAACATGTTCCCCCCCGGGGTGTTAGGTAAAAACAGATCTTTAAAATATATCTTGTGTCAGAAAGCAACAACCTTCAAAAAGAAAGCCCGGCGGGGCTGGATCATTCGGAAAGAACATTGAAGCACCTGGTCAATACCCCATTGAAAAGGATCATGTTCGGAATCCAGATTTTGAGTTATGTTTTGATCGTCGGATCTCCAGCAATTGGCGGTGTAATTGGAAATTTGTTAGAACTGAAGGCGGGACAGACCGCTGCAGTGATTCTCGGGATATTTATCGCCGGAGAAATTCTTTTTTACGGGTCGCTCGCATTCCTTGGGAAGGAACTTCTGTTGTTTTTGCGGGACAGGATGAAAAGATGGTTCAGGCCGCGCTCCAGGTGAAGTAATCCGCCCGGAGAAACATACGGTGCCAGTTGCAACGGAGAGGAGTATCACCCCCGGTTTCCGATGAACTGAGCCGGACCTGGTTTGAAACGTGATCCCGGTAACACTGCCCCCCCGGGGGAATTAATCGGCGCGGCTCATGGTTAGTTTTCCATTCTGCATTCCCCTGATGGAAATCAGTTGATCTGACAAATCCGTCAGCCTCTTGGCTACTCCTTTTACCGCAATGATCTCCATATATTTTGATTTACCAATGATAAACTTCTGTGACGACAGGATCTCATCGGTGAAATTTGCCTGTATATCTGCCATATGGCTCATGAGATCGCTGCTCTTTGGGTCATATATTAATGTCACAGTCCCGGCCACCAGGTTATTGCACAGCCATTTTTGCTCCACCATGTTTTTATTGATCAGGTGACGTATGGCCTGGGAACGGTTTGCAAAATGATTCTCCTGCACGTAATCATCCAATGCATCCAGCAGGTTCTTTTCAAGTGAAACTCCAAATCGACTTACTGACATCGTAGCACTATTTTGGTTAGAAGTAACATCACACAAATATATAAGATTTTGCCCATGCAGCCACTATGGATGAATGATCGATACGATTTTGGAAAGTGTCATTTCTGTAACACCTTCACAACGGTGCTTACTGGTACTCAACAACCATAGCGACAGCCATGGCAGTGAAACCGATAACAGTTGCGACCAGGAAGATGCCAGGGTTGTCAAACACTATGGCTCGATATATACCACCGCACCATTCTCGGGATCCCAGATATCAATATGCTCCGGGATGGTGAAGGGATCGTCATCAGGAAGGGAGGCTACCTCCGGGGCATTATCCACTTTCACGGACCGGACCTCCATCTGGTTGTTGTCAACAAAGATCCATTTGAACTGGTTGAACATGTCATGATCACGCGTCCAGCTCTTGGGATCATTGCTTTCGCGCAGCGGCGCTCCCCAGCAGCCTTCGCCTACATAAACGGTCCCGTTGCTATCGTCTCGGATAAACCCTTCCTCACTGTTCTCGCCGGTAGAGGGCCGGACCGGCCAGGTTCTTTTGACGGTATGCGCATCGCATTCGACCACCAGGTGTACCTGCGCTTCAAAAAATAACTGCGCCCATTCATCGTATTGTCCATTTCCCTCACGTTTGGAAGAAACATGGGGCCGCATGGGCTTGTGGTACTGTACCATTTTCCAGTGTATATCACTGTGGGCTTTAAGGTCTTTTTTCAGCCACTCAGTTTGCTCCCCGGCTATTGATATTTCCGTATTCAGGGTGTAGGTGCGAATGAAACGGTCGCCGATAGTAATGCCATAGTAAACGCCGGGCGAAGGAACATCAAAGAGGTGGTGGAGCATCTCGTTCTGCTTTTCATGGTTCCCCCTTGCGGCAATAACAGGAAACATTCTACCATTTTCACTGATGGTCAGCTGCCAGTCATCCAACCAATCTTTCCATTGTTCCGGCGTGCCCCTGCTGGTCATGTCTCCTCCGAATAACACAGCATGGGGTTTAAGCTTGCTTACCAGCAGGTTCGCATTTCTCCGGGGTTCAGGATTGTTCCTTGAATCTCCGCCTGCGATCAGTGAATACCTTGCATTTGGACCGGAAGGAGCAGTTTTGAACCAAAACCGCCTGCTCAGACCCTCACTGTCCCTGATGATAAAATAATACGCCGTATTGGGAGCGAGCTCCTTCAGTCGAACAAATCTGGTTGACATTTCAGCAAAATCTGTTTCTCGGTCAGGTGTTGCTTTAAAAGTATACTTTTCCCATTCTACCCCATGATCCACCGTATCATAATGAACCACAGGATTTACCCCTGAAACCTGGTCCCATCCAATGACAACTGAATGAGATGGATTGTCCCTTAAGGTAAGCCGGTATTTATCCGTTTTTGCCCAGGACTGGGACAGCACCAGGGATAAAATGAGAAAGGTGTACAGACTGCGTTGAAAATGATTTTTCATTGTTGCCGGGTTCGATATGTGATGTTTACTTAACGTTCGGATC